>DASTUJ010000061.1 GCA_035759705.1 Actinomycetota bacterium
TGTTAATTCCGTCTGAAAAATGACCCAGTTTCCGCCGGAAAATTGACCCACCCCACGGAGTGAGTACGTATCCTCCTCGGTGTGCTGCCACAGCGAGGAGGGGACCAGGAGATGATCACCGTGGAAGCGTGGACCTCGATCCGGTATCTGCACGCCCAGGGGAAATCCATTCGCGCGATTGCCCGGGAGTTGTCGGTCACCCGCAATACCGTCCGGGCGGCCCTCCGGCAGGAGCGCCCGCCCCGCTACATCCGGCCCAAACGACCGAACCCCAAGCTGGCTCCCTTCGCCGAGGAGATCCAGCGGATGTACTTCGAGCAGCACTTGATCGGCTCCCGGATCTTCCGGGAGTTGCGAGCCCGGGGTTACACGGGCGGCCAGACCGCCCTCTACACCCACCTGCAGGCGCTCAAGGCGCTGGTGCCGAATCCGAAGCTGACCGAGCGGTTCGAGACCGCCCCCGGTCAGCAAGGGCAGTTCGACTGGTCGCCCTACACCGTCCTCATCGGTGAGACCTTGGTCCGGGTGGTCGTCTACGGCCTCGTCCTGGGCTACAGCCGGCGCCCCTGCTACTGGCCGAGCCTCGATGAGACCCAAAGCTCGGTCTTCGAGGCGCTCGAAGCCGGGCTGCAACACTTTGGCGGCAGTCCCAAGGAACTGCTGGTCGATAACGCCAAGGCCTTGGTGACCGACGCCAATCCGCAGCACTTCCGCTGGAACCCCCACTTCCTGGAGCTCTGCGGCCACTATGGGATCCAGCCGGTCGCCTGTCAGCCGGGTCGCCCCCGGACCAAAGGCAAGGTCGAACGCCCCTTCTTCTACCTGGAACAGCACTTCATCAAGGGGAATCGTTGGCCCAGCTTCCCGGCCTTCAGCCAGGCACTGGCCGCCTTCACCGCTCAGGAGCTCGACCAGCGGGTCCACGCCACTACCCAGGAACCGCCGCTGGCCCGCTTTGCCCGGGAGCAGGCCCTCCTGACGCCGCTGCCAGTCCAGCCCTTCATCAGTAGCCGTGAGGCGCTCCGCAAAGTCAGCTGGGACTGTCTGGTCTCCTGGGCCGGCAGTCGCTACTCGGTGCCCTGGTCCTCCGCCGGGCAGCCGGTCTGGCTCCGGGTCAGTCAAGGCCGAGCGCTCACCATCCGGGATCAGCAGGGACAAGAACTGGCCCGGCACGAGCTGGCCGCCCGGAAAGGGACAACCGTCATTGAGCCGGACCACTACCAGGGACTCCGGTCGGGGATGCCCCAAACCCGGGTGCTGCTGACCCGGGTCTTCCAGGAGCGGTTCCCGGACCAGGCCTGGTTTGCCGAGGAACTGCTGCGCCAGCAGCCGCACGATGGGGTGCGGCAACTCCGGGCCATCCTGGCCTTGACCGAGGTCTATCCGGCCGCGGCCGTCCAGGCGGCCTTTGAGGCAGCGCGGACCTATCAGGGCTACTCCCAGCGCTTCATCCGGGGGATCCTGGAAGCGGGTGGCATCGCCCGGCTGGCTGCCCCACCATCGGCTGCCACCCCGGTCTCGGTGGTGGCGGATCTGGGTCCTTACCAGCGGATCTTGGAGGCAGGGCGATGAGCGAGACCGAGCGGTTGCGCGCCAACCTGAGCAAGCTGACCTTACCAACCATCGCCGCGATCTTCGAGGCGGAGGCGATCAAGGCGACCAAGAGCGAGCTGAGCTATACCGCCTTTCTGGCCCGGCTGATCGACGAGGAACTCGCCGCCAAGATCGATCGCTCGATCGCCACCCGAATCGCCAAGGCCCACTTTCCGGCCGTCCACACCCTGGAAGGGTTCGACTTCGCCTTTCAGCCCTCCCTCTCGGCCAGCCGGATCCGGGAGTTGGCCGAACTGGGCTTTCTGGGGCGGGCCGAGAACATCGTGTTGGTCGGCCGGCCGGGGGTGGGGAAAACCCATCTGGCCACAGCCATCGGGCTCCGGGCCTGCCAGGCGCGCAAACGGGTGCTGTTTGTGGCAGCGGCCGAGTTGGTGGATCAGTTACTGGCGGACGAAGTCTCCCGACGGCTGGCCAAAACCATCGAGGGGCTGGGCCGGCTGGACCTGCTGGTGGTGGATGAACTGGGCTACCTGCCGATGGACGGCCACCGGGCGAAGCTCTTCTTCCAGCTGGTCAGTCACCTCTACACCCGGACCGCGATGATCGTCACCACCAACGTACCGTTCGAGACCTGGGGGACGCTCTTCGCCGGGGATGAGGTGATTGCTGCGGCTATCCTAGACCGACTGCTGCACCACAGCCACGTCTTTCTGGTGACCGGACCGAGTTACCGGATGAAAGGCAAACTGGCCCAGCGGGTTGGCAACCCGGCAAAGGTGCCCGATGATAACGGGGACCAGATGGAGTCGGGGGTGGGTCAAATTTAAGGCGAAAAGGTGGGTCAGTTTTAATGCGGAATCTACACATGCCGGCGCTGAAGGGCGTCGGGACACGCGACCGGGGAACGTGGCAGGGAGGCCGGCGGCAGCGACACTGGCTAGAGGATAGACGATGACTCCGAACGCACGCAGCATACGCCCACCGGTCACGCGCCACCAGATCACCCGGTTTACCCTCACCATCCCCTACCGCGGAGCCTCCCCCAGATCGTGCTTGCCTGTCTCGGCCTGGTAATCGGCGGCTTCGGCATCGCCTGGTTCGTCTCCTGCCGTCTCCATCCAAGTCATGGCCTCCCCTAAGGTGGCGAATGAGCTCCGTTGGCCGGACTGGATGTGCTCGACGATCACTCGCTGAACCGATTGGTCGAAGCTCCAGCGCCGGACGAGGAAGGAGCTGTAACGCCTGATCCTGTACCGCATCATCGTGTCCTTGCCGGTTGTGGATCTCGCGCGCCACTGCGATGAGGACAGCATAGAGCCGTGTCCTTCCTCTCCCCTTCCCTCTACTTCCACTTCCACAGCCCGAGCCATGACGGAACTTGGCAGCCGCACATCGAACGAAGGCAAGGACGTCCGGTCACCGGTCCGGCTGTTACACCACTTGTCGCTCGACTCACATGCATCTTGTGGAGTACGGGATCGACCTGATCGGTGGAGGAATGCGGCGGGAGACACGGGCGGACGCGCTGGTCCGCCCCTTGGTGCTCACCGCTCTCGCGGCGCACCACGTTGCCGGCAAATCGGTCGCTGATGAGATCATCTACGACACCAACAACCGCGCGGATGAACGACCTGACCTATCGTGCCCAGGGCCTTCAGATCGGCAGTGGCCCCATCGAGAGTGGCTGTCGCCACGTCATCGGGGT
>DASTUJ010000062.1 GCA_035759705.1 Actinomycetota bacterium
TCTGGGTTTCGGGGCTCTTCTGGACGATGGGTAAGCCCTATTGACCTATAATCGACCCCTAGGGGTTGCAGGCCTCGTCAAGGGTTTTCAGCCTGAAAGGGAACGCCAGAATGCCTCTGTCAGACCGAGAGCAACAGATACTCCAGGAAATCGAGGACCAGCTCTACGAGCAGGACCCTGAGTTCGCGCGAGGCGTTTCCTCAACCACTCTTCAGGTGCACCTGCTCAGAAACGTTCGGCGGGGAATCGCCGCTTTTGTCGCGGGTTTCGCCGTATTGGTCGTCTTTTTCTTCCAGACAAAGCTGATTATCGGTGTCGCAGCCTTTCTTTTGATGCTCGCAGGAGCGGTCTACACCTACGACAACCTGCGCAAGATCGGGTCGGAACAGCTTCGGGTCCTGCGAGAGCAGGCGCCGTTGTCCGACTTCGTGACACGAGTCCGGGGTCGCATTCGCGACATCGGAAACCGCGACGGCTCATAGACCCCGGGGCGTCTCCAAAATTTAACCCTCAAGCTCTGGTTGAGACTTGTGACCAGGGTCATACAGAGCGGGAAAGTATTTCGAGTTGTGACGAAAAACCGCCTCCCGCCGTATTGCGCACGGTTGCAGCGATTAGGTAGAACAACAGGACCGTCGATTTCCAATCCATTTCAAAACAGATGATGTTTCTAATTTTTTCGGAAGGGGCCACCGTTGGAGGGTTTCAGCGTTCTTCAGGCATGTCGATTTACGGGGTGTACCAGCCATCAACTCCGTTATTGGGATCAGATCGGGTTGGTTCGTCCTAGCGTTCAGTCGACGGGAGGCCGCCCCGGAGTCCGGCGTCTGTACTCGTTTCGTGACCTGGTAGCTCTCAAGGTTGTGAAGGCTCTGCTCGACGGAGGGATGTCTCTCCAGCGGGTGCGCCGGGCCTACGAATACCTTCGCAAGAAGGCCGGGTTGGAGGAGCACCTGTCGGGCGTCAAGTTGATCACCGATGGGCAGAGCATCTTCCGGGTCGCCAAGGACGACGGCGAGATCCTCGACGCACTGCGCCAGGGTCAGATGTCGTTCTTCGTCGCCATCGACCAGATCACTCGCAACCTTGACCAGGGCGTCGCAGAGTTCCTTCGAGACCGCGAGGAGTTCGTCGAGACCCTGAAGCTAGCCGGCGAGAATCTCCAGCAGGAGAGAGCCCGCCAGGCAAGGTAGCGTTCCTTTTAAGCGGGGACAGATCCCTCGGGGCTCTCGATAATCGGGAGTCGCCCAGGGATCCGTCCCCGCTTTTTTGCGGGCGCTCGGGCGCGCTCGGTGCCGTGGCGGCCGCAACTGAAGTTGTCTTGCTTTGGTCCTGGCCCTAAACTCGGACCTAGGACGCCTCCCCCGTCCAAGGGAGTTCCGACACCGCACGCCCATCGTCGGTGCCGGACTCAAGGTAGCTGTTTATGAAGGCCTGGATCTCGATCCAGCTCGAAAAGTAAACGCGGGTACCGTCGAGGAGGCACGTCATGTGGCCACGAAAGTCTAAAGGCGGGCCGTCCTGTGCGGGGTCCTCGCGCCACATCCTAAGGACGAAGGACTGGCTTTCTGGTTCGGGAGCCGTGGGCACGCCGGTTAGTATATTCCCTTACAGAATATGGACGCACGCGTCTTGGTAACCGCTGCGTCCGGCCTGTTTTCGTCGCACGAGCGCGACTGGCCCCGGCACTCGGTTGGCCGGCCCTACTCGTTCATGCTCCTCGGCCGGTTCCAGGCCCGCCGGGAACGCGCCGACTGGGCCCAGCTGGAGGCCCACAAGATGCAGGAGATCATCTCGTACCTGCTGCTGTTCCGGCAGCGCCCCCACCAGCGGGAGGTCCTGGCCGGGACGCTCTGGGGGTCAAGCTCCCGCCCGCGGTCCCGAAAGAACCTGAGACAGAGTCTGTGGCAGCTGCAGGAGAAGGCCCAGGCCATCACTCCGGAGGGCGCCGAGACCCCGCTGCTCCTGGTGGGCAAGGAGTGGGTGCAGGTCAACCAGGAGGGCATCTGGCTCGACGTGGCGGAGCTGGAGGCCGCGTTCAACAGCGTCCAGTCGACCGCCGGCGAACGCCTGTCCGAGGAGCAGGCTGCGACGGTGGCGAATGCGATCGAGCTCTATCGCGGCGACCTGCTGGAGGGCTGGCAGGAGGACTGGTGCGTCTTCGAACGGGAGCGCCTGCAGGCGATCAACCTGTCGATGCTGGAGAAGATGCTCGGGTACTGCGAGGCCACCGGCCGCTTCGAGGAGGGCCTGGTCCACGGCGAGCGCCTTTTGAGGCACGACCGCGCCCACGAGAGGGCCCACTGGCGGATGATGAGGCTCAACTACCTGGCCGGCGACCGCACCGGGGCGCTGCGCCAGTTCGACAAGTGCCGGGTCGCTCTCGCCGAGGAGCTGGGGGTCGCCCCGGGCCGGCTGACCAGGACCCTGTACGAACAGATATGCGCCGACGTCGAAGGAGCGCTCGCCCCGATCACTGCGCGTTAAAAACACCGCCTCCCAATCCCCTCTACGGCCCTCTCCGGTTTAATTACGGATCGGACAACCGACGGACTCGACGCGTCTTATACTTTCGTCCAGCGTCCGCGGTGCGGTGTGTGACGTGGGACTTGCCGGACGCCTTGGCAGCTACACAGCCACGGAGGAGATGGGGCTTGGGGAGAGCGCTCGTTCTAAACGCCTCTTACCAGCCGCTCTGTGTCGTATCGGCACGGAGGGCGGTTGTTCTAGTGCTGAAGTCCAAAGCCGTCATCGAACAGCCGGCCGACGAAGGAACGTTCTCCTCAGAGAAGATGACCATGCCGGTCCCGTCGGTGGTGCGCCTGGTCTACTTCGTCAAGGTTCCCTACCGGGCCAGGGCCTCGCTCAGCCGCCGGGCGGTTTTCGTGCGGGACGAGTTCGAGTGTCAGTACTGCGGTTCGGCGGCTGAGAACGTCGACCATATCCACCCCCGCTCCAAGGGCGGCACCCACACCTGGGACAACGTCGTTGCGTCCTGCCGGCCGTGCAACGCCCGGAAGGAGAACATGCTCCTGACCGAGACGAACATGAAGCTGCGGCGGCCTCCCCACGTGCCGAAGGACAGCCTGTTCCTCATCACGGCAGCGGGGAAGATCCACCCGGCCTGGGAGCCGTATCTGATGACGTCATCCGCTCCCCGCGAGCCGGTTGACCCAAGGCTCCTGTCTACGGGCTGACCGGCAAAGCACTACCTGTAGTAGCCGTTCCGGCCGTCTGCTCCACCCCTAGCGGTGGACTCTGGTCCGCAATCCCTGAATGGTTTCTGAATAAACATCCAAGTGGTGCGACGCGCCCTCAATAAACACTCGAAATCGTTGACTCTGCTCTCCGAAGTGGCGTAACGTGGCGCAAAGTGGTGGGAAGGTCCACCCGACCGGCCTGGAGATCCTACGCGGAAGGCCGCCTCTTCCAGGGGATTCAGGAGTTTGAAATTGGAGACGACGAATGCTGCTCGGAGAGTTCGCCCACACGCTGGACGCCAAGGGGAGGGTTTTCCTTCCGGCGAAATGGCGGGAGGAGCTGGCGGGCGAGGTCGTGGTGACGGCGGGCCAGGAGCGCTGCTTGTTCGTGATGACCAAACAGGCTTTCTCCCGCCGGGCAGAACAGCTCGAGGCACTCTCCTCGGACCAGAAGGCCAACCGGGACTACAAGAGGATGTTCTTCTCCTCCGCATCGGAGGAGTCGGTCGACAAGACCGGCCGTATGTCCATCCCAGCCGCGCTTCGGCGTTTCGCGGGGTTAGAGGGCAAGGAAGTGATGTTGATAGGCGTATCGGACCGCGCAGAGATCTGGGACAAGGCCTCGTGGACGAGTTACAGACAAAGCGTTGAGGGCAGTTACGCAGAGATAGCCGAGGAGCTCACCTGATCTGCGCAAGCAGCAGGCCGGGTGCAACAGAGTGGAAGGAGCGGTAATGGACGGAACATCAGGGGGGAGCCTTTTCAAGGAGGTTAGGGAGACCTTTCTGCTGCTGGGTATCTCGGCCAGTGTGCTGAGCGGCTACCTGGGCCTGGCCCTGGTTCTGTTCCGGGCCGCCGGATGAACATTTGCCGGTAGAGGGACCTGCCGAGGAGAAGGGCGCCGGCTTTCGCCATGTGCCCGTGCTCTCCGGCCCGGCACTCGAGTGGCTCACGCCGGCACTGACGGGTGAGGGGCCGCTGGTCGACTGCACCCTGGGCGCCGGCGGGCACTCCGAGGCGTTCCTCAGGGCCCTTCCGGACTTGGTGGTCATCGGCATCGACCGCGACCGGGACGCGCTGGAGGCGGCACAACGCCGGCTGGAACCGTTCGGAAGCCGGATGCGGCTGGTGCAGACCAACTTTGCAGACATCGAGCAGGCAGCGAGAGGTGAGGGTTATGAGCAGGTGGGAGCGATTCTTTACGACCTTGGGGTTTCTTCTCCCCAGCTGGATCGCGCCGAGCGAGGTTTTGGCTTCCGGAGCGGCTTTCCTCTGGATATGCGCATGGACCAGGAGGCAGACCTCAAGGCTCAGGACATCGTGAATAATTATTCAGAAGATCGTCTTGTCGACATCATCTTCCGGTACGGCGAGGAGAAGTTTGCCCGCCGCATCGCCCGCGCGATAGTGCTGCGCCGGGCCGTGAAACCGTTCGAGGAGGCGTCCGACCTGGCGGAAGTGGTTAAAACGGCCATACCGGCCGCGACCCGGCGGACCGGCCCGCACCCGGCCCGCCGAACCTTTCAGGCGCTTCGCATCGAGACGAACGCCGAGCTCGAGTCCCTCGAGCGTTCACTGACGACGGCGGTGGACCTGCTGCGCCCCGGGGGACGGGTGGCCGTCATCAGCTATCACTCGCTGGAGGACCGGATAGCCAAGCAGACGTTCCGGACCGCGGCCGAAGGCTGCACCTGTCCCAAGGACATGCCCATCTGCGTATGCGGTAAGTCGCCACGGGTGAAGGTTCTGACGAACCGGCCGGTGCGGCCGGACGAACAGGAGACCGCCCGCAACCCCAGGTCCGACAGCGCCCGCATGCGGGTGGCCGAGAAGGTGCGCGAGGCCGCCTGATGTCCGCCGTTCCTCAGAGGCCGGGCTCCAGCCCGGTGGTGCCGTCACAGCCCGCTCCGGCGGGTCTCACCGTGTTGCCCAGGGTGCGCAGAGGCCGGGTGGCCAAGGGGGCGCGGAGGCATTCGAAGCTCGGTGCGATGTTCCGGTCCAACCCGGTACGGGTTTCGATCGGGCTGCTGGTGGTCGCCGGGGTCGTCTTCGGCCTGGTCCTGCTGAACATCCACGTCGCCCAGACATCGTTCCACCTGTCCGACCTCCAGCGGCAGGCCGCCGAGCTGCAGACCGAGCAGCGCCGGCTGCGCTACGAGGTGGCGAAGGCGGAGTCGCCGGAGAAGATCGTCGAGATGGGGACAACCCTGGGCCTGGTTGCCCCGGCATCGCAGGAGTACATCGACGGACCTGTTTTAACGGCCGGCGGCCGCCCTTCCGAACCTGACATGGCGGCCCAAGCGGACAGCCACGCCGAACCTGACTCAAACGGCCGCCCTGACGCACAGCACACGGCGGTCCAAGCGGACGGCCGCGCCGAACCCGACGCTTCCCGCGCCGGGCGCGACCTCGCCTCGGACGCTGACCGCAAGGAGGAGCCCTCCCCCTAGGGGAGCTATCACGATGGCTAAGGCGAGGGTTCGTTCCACTCTTCGGCTGCTCACGCTCATGTGCGTGATGCTGGCCGGCTCGGGCGTGGTCGCCGGCCGGCTGTTCTGGCTCCAGGTGATGGACTCCAGCCGCATGAGCGCGATGGCCGCCGAGCAGCGCCTGCGCACGCTGACCCTGCCGGCTCACCGGGGGTCGATCCTGGCCTCCGACGGCACCGAGCTGGCCATCTCGATGGACACGCAGACGGTTTACGCCAGCCCTCGCGAGCTGAAGGACCCGGTAGCGGCGGCGCAGGCACTGGCACCGATCCTCGGCATCGACACCGGCAAGCTCCAGGCCAAGCTGACCGGGGACTCCGGCTTCGTCTACCTCGCCCGCAGGCAGGAGCCCGATATCGCGCGGCAGGTCGGGGACCTGAAGATCCCGGGGGTGGGCCTCATCCCCGAGCCGAAGCGCTACTACCCGTCCGGACCGCTGGCGGCCCAGGTGGTGGGGTTCGTCGGCGACGAGAACACCGGGCTTGCCGGGCTGGAGAGCGCATACGAGGACGTGCTGACCGGCAGGCCGGGCAAAGCCGTCACCGAGCGCGACCCGGCGGGCCGGATCATCCCGGTGGGGGAGTCTTCGGTCACGGAGGCGGTCGAGGGCAACGACCTGGTGCTGACCATCGACAAGCAGATCCAGTACGAGGCCGAAGCCGCGCTGGCCCGGGCGGTGAAGCAGTGGAACGCCAACGGCGGCACGGTCATCGTGATGAGCCCGGAGACCGGCAACATCCTGGCCATGGCCAGCAACCCGACCTTCGACCCGAACGACCTGAAGTCGAGCAACGCCGCCTCGCGAAAGAACGCTGCGGTGGTCGACGTGATGGAGCCCGGCTCCGTGAGCAAGATGGTGACGGCGGCGGCAGCCCTCGAGACCAGCGTCACGACGCCGACCGAGCTCATGCGGGTCGACGACGAGCTGCGGATCGGCGCCAAGACCTTTAAGGACTCCCACCCGCACCCGGTGCAGACCCTGACCTTCTCGCAGGTGATCCAGTCGTCTTCCAACGTGGGTACGATCAAGGTGGCCGAGCGGCTCGGCAAGCAGAGCCTGTACGACTACCTCGTCCGCTTCGGGTACGGCCGCAAGACCGGCCTGGGGTTCCCGGGTGAGTCGGCCGGGATCCTTCCGAAACCGGACAAGTGGTGGCAGACGTCGCTGGGAACGATCGCGATCGGGCAGGGCGTTGCGGTCACGCCGCTGCAGATGACCAAGGCGTACGCCACGCTCGCCAACGACGGCGTGGAGGTGACGCCGAACCTGGTGCTCGCCACCGTGGACGCGTCGGGCCGCAAGCACAATGCCGAGAACCCGCAGGGCGAAAGGGTCATCGACCGCGCCACGGCCGAGACGCTCACCGACATGCTCGTCGGGGTGACCGCCGGCGACTCCGGCACCGGCAGCGCGGCAGCGATTCCGGGCTACCGGGTGGCCGGCAAGACCGGTACCGCACAAAAGCCGAAGATCGGCGCCGCCGGGTACTCGGGCTACATGGCGTCGTTTGTCGGCTTTGCGCCGGCGGACAACCCCAAGCTGGTGGTGTCGGTGGTGCTGGACGACCCGAAGCCCTTCCTGGCAGGCGAGACCGCGGCGATCACCTTCAAGGAGATCATGCAGTTCTCGCTCCGCCGCCTGGGTGCCGAGGGGGCCCCCGGACGGCTGCTCCAGGGCCCCGCTCTCGCCGCTCCGCCCTCGGAGTAGGGACCCTGACCTCTGCTCTGCGGCTCCCTCTGCGGATGCCGCCTCCGCCGGCCGCCCTTCTCGCGGAACGCCTTCAAATGGGATGCTCTACGGAATGAACCTTGGAACAGTCGCCCGGGCGCTCGGCGTCCCGGCTCCCGGCGACGCCGGCACCGAGATCACCGACCTGGCATACGACTCCCGGACCGTGGCTCCCGGCGCCCTGTTTTTCTGCGTCCGGGGCCAAAAGCAGGACGGGCACGACCACGCGGTCCGTGCGGTGGAGTCCGGGGCTGCAGCACTGGTTGTCGAACACGAGGTCGCTTTCGACGGAGCCCGGGTGCCCCAGCTGGTCGTCGCAAACAGCCGGGCCGCCATGGGTGCCCTGGCCGCCCCGTTCTTCGGCGACCCCAGCCGCACCGTAGCCGTGGCCGGCGTCACCGGGACCAACGGCAAGACGACAATCACCTACCTTTTGGAGTCGGTCTTCCGGGCGGCCGGGGACCCGGCCGGGCTGATCGGTACCGTCGAGACCCGGGTCGCCGGGCGGTCGACTCCCGCGGCTAGAACCACCCCCGAGGCGGTCGACATCCAGCGCCTGCTGCGGCAGATGGCGGACGCGGGTGTGCGCATGTGCGCCCTGGAGGTGACCTCGATCGGGATCGAGAGCGGCCGGACCGAGGGCATCAACTTCGACGTCGCCGTGTTCACGAACCTCACGCACGATCACCTCGACCACCACGGGACGATGGAGAGCTACTACGCGGCGAAGTCGAAGCTGTTCACCTCGCCCGGCCCGAGGGCGGCCGTGATCAACGCCGACGACCCCTACGGCCGCCGCCTGGCCGCCGAGCTGTCCTACACGCCGCTGCGCTTCGGGATCCAGGAGGAAGCCGATGTGGTGGCCGTAGACGTAGCTGCCGGCAGCCGCGGTTCGAAGTTCCGGGCGGTGGGCTGCGGCCTCGACCTGCCGTTGAGTGTGCGCCTGCCCGGGTTGTTCAACGTATCCAACGCACTTGCCGCCGCCTCGGCAGCGGTGAAGATGGGGATCGCTCCCGAGGCTATCGCCGCCGGCATCGCCGGGCTTGCGTCCGTCCCCGGCCGTTTCGAGCCGGTGGATGAGGGGCAGGGCTTTCTGGTGGTGGTCGACTACGCTCACACCCCCGACGCTCTAGCCAACGTGCTGCGGGCCGCCCGAGGGCTGACCGATGGGCGGGTGCTCGCAGTTTTCGGGTGCGGCGGCGACCGGGACAGGAGCAAGCGCCCGGAGATGGGGGAGGCAGCGGTGCGGCTGGCCGACGTAGCGTACGCCACCTCGGACAACCCGCGCAGCGAGGACCCGGTGGAGATCCTGAAGGAGATAGAGCAGGGGATGACGGGTGGAGAGTACCGGGTCGTAGTCGACAGGGAGCAGGCGATTGCCGAGGCGCTGGCCGACGCGGCCGAGGGCGACGTGGTGGTTATCGCCGGCAAGGGCCACGAGACCGGCCAGACTGTGGGCGGAACGGTCCTGCCGTTCGACGACCGGCTGGTGGCCGCCCGGATCTTGAAGGGGATGCAGCAGTGAGAATTTCTTTGGTTGAGGCGGCCCGGGTGATGGGCGGCCCGTTCGACGGTCTGGACCGGGCCGTCCGGATGACCGGCGCCGTGGTCGACTCCCGCCTGATAAGGCCGGGCGACGCATTCTTTGCGCTCAAGGGCGACTACCTGGACGGGCACGACTTCGCCGCCGAGGCGCTTCGAAAGGGGGCCTCCGCCGTGGTGGTCGGCCGGACGGTGGGCACCGACCCTGCCCGGACCATTCTCCTATCGGACCCGATGGCAGGGCTGGTGTCGCTGGCCGGCTGGGTCCGGGATGTCCTGAACCCGATCGTCGTCGGGGTCACCGGCTCCACCGGCAAGACCTCGGTCAAGGACCTCCTGGCGTCGATCGTCCGGGGCCAGATGCCGGTGATCGCCTCCGAGAAGTCGTTCAACAACGAGCTGGGGGTGCCACTGACCCTGGTGAAGACCAGGGCCGACACCCGGGTGGTCGTGGTGGAGATGGGGGCCCGGGGCGTAGGCCAGATCAAGCAGCTGTGCAAGCTTGCCCGCCCCCACATCGGCGTCGTCACCAACGTCGGGGTCACCCACTACGAGCTGTTCGGGTCCCGGGCTGCCATCGCCCAGGCGAAGGGCGAGCTGGTCGAGGCGATCCCGGAGGGCGGCGCGGCCGTTCTCAACGCCGACGACCCGCTGGTGGCCGGCATGACCCGGCGAAGGGGCGAGCTGGTCGACGTCCTTACCTACGGCATCGCGCAGAAAGCGTGGCTGCAGGCCCAGGAAGTTCGTTTCGACCGCCTGGGCCGTCCGACCTTCCGGCTGGTCCAGGGGTCCCTGCGGGGGGTCTGGGTCGAGATGAAGGTCAGCGGGATCCACCAGGTGATGAACGCGCTGGCCGCCTCGACGGCCGCCCTGGCGCTCGGCCTGACGCTGGAGGACTGCCGCGCCGGGCTGGAGGCAGCCGAGATCTCCCCCTGGCGGATGCAGGTCCGGGAGGTCGGGGATGCGGTGATCGTCAACGACGCCTACAACGCCAGCCCCACCTCGGTGGCCTCGGCGCTGCAGACCTGTGCAGGAATGACCCGGGACGAAGGTCGCCTGGTGGTTATCCTGGGCCACATGGCGGAGCTCGGAAACATCGCGGAGACCGAGCACCACCGGATCGGGGCTCTGGCCGCTTCGCTGGCGGCCCGCCTGATAGTGGTGGGCCGGGGGGCGGAACCTATCGCCGCCGGTGCGATTCAGGCCGGTATGACCGACGTCCTCCAGGTGCCGGACGCGGTGGCGGCCGCCGCTGCGGTGGGTCCCCTGGGAGCGGGGGACGTCCTGCTGGTCAAGGGCTCCCGGGTTGCGGCTTTGGAGCAGGTCTCCGACATGGTCGCGCAGGGGATGGCGAGCGCTTGAGACAGATCCTTGCCGCCGCCGCCCTCTCCTTTTTATTGGTGTTGATCTTCACGCCGGTTGCCATCCGGATCCTCAGGCGCAAGAGCATCGGCCAGTTCGTCCGGGAGGACGGGCCTAAAGCGCACATCGTGAAGAAGGGCACCCCGACGATGGGGGGCATCGTGATCATCGCCGGGTCGCTGGCGGCCTATGCCGTCTCCCACTTCGTCGGGCGGCCGACGGACTTCACCCCCAGCGGCCTGCTTGCGATGGGGACCCTGGTGGCCATGGGCATCCTGGGCTTCATCGACGACTACCTGAAGATCAACCGCCGGCGGTCGCTCGGCCTCAACAAGACGGCCAAGCTGCTGGGCCAGGCGGCGGTCGCGGTCGGCTTCGTATTTGCCGCCCGCTTCACCCAGGCCATCGAGGAGGTGTCGTTCGTCCGCCCACTGGGGTTTGCGCTGGTGGGGGTGCTGTTCGCCCTCTGGGTCTTTCTGATCATCGCGGCGACCACCAACGGGACCAACCTGGCCGACGGCCTCGACGGCCTCTGCTGTGGGTCGGGCGCCATGGTGATGGGCGCCTACGTGATCATCACCTTCTGGCAGTTCAGGCACCCCTGCCTCGGCCTCGACGGCCAGGCCGGATGCTACCTCGCGTCCGACTCCCTCGATCTGGCCCTGGTCGCCGCCAGCATGGTCGGGTCCCTGGCGGGCTTTTTGTGGTGGAACGCCGCCCCGGCGAAGATCTTCATGGGCGACACCGGGTCGCTGGCGCTGGGAGGGGGAATGGCCGCGCTGGCCATCCTGACCAACACCCAGCTGCTTCTGATCGTCCTGGGCGGCCTGTACGTGGTCGAGGTCTCGTCGGTGGTCCTGCAGGTGATCGCCTTCCGGGTCTTCAAGCGCCGCATCTTTCTCATGGCCCCGATCCACCACCACTTCGAGCTACTCGGCTGGCCCGAGTTCACCGTGATCGTCCGCTTCTGGGTTCTGGCCGCGCTTTCGATCGCCTTCGGGCTGGGGTTGTTCTACGGCGAGTTCATCAACGCCGGCGGAGCGGGTTGAGCCCACCACAACGGGTCCTGATCCTCGGCCTGGGCAAGATGACCGGCGCCGCTGTAGCCGACGTGCTCCTCTCCTCGGGCGCCGAGGTCCGCGCCCACGAGTCCTTCCCGACTCCGGCCCGGGAGGAGCTGGCGGCCCGGCTGAGCGAACGGGGCGCCAGGGTCGGCTTCGGTGAGCCGGACGAGGCAGTCGTCGAGGAGCTTCTCGGCTGGGCCGACCTGATCGTCCCCAGCCCCGGGGTCCCCCCGTCCAACCCGGTCCTGGCCGCGGCGCTGGCCCGGGGCACCAAGGTGATCAGCGAGGTGGAGCTGGGGTACGGGCTGGCCAGGGGCCCGGTGCTGGCGATCACCGGGACCAACGGCAAGACCACCACGACGACCCTGCTGGCCGAGATCCTCCGCGAGGCCGGCAAGCCCGCCGAGGCGGTCGGCAACATCGGTGTCCCCTTCGTCACGGCGGCCAGGGACTCGGCGGCCGGCGCCTTTCTGGTCGCCGAGCTCTCGAGCTTCCAGCTGGCGTTCATCGACAGGTTCCAGCCCGCGGCGGCGATCGTCCTCAACGTCGGCGACGACCACTACGACTGGCACTCCGGGTACGAGGACTACCTCGCCGCCAAGGGCAGGATCACCGAGAACCAGAAGGCGGACGAACGTCTGGTGATCCGGGTCGACGACCCGGGCTGCATGGCCATTGCCGCCGGGTCGAAGGCGGAGATAGCCGGGTTCGGTCTGGACGCTCCGGAGGAGGTGTGGGCAAGGCTGAAGACCGGCCTGGGGAGACCGCCGGCTCTGGTGGCCGGGATGGACGGTGGCGAGATGGCGACGTTCGACGGAAATACCCGCACCGTCCTGACTAACTCCCGGGATATCCGCATGGACGGCCCCCACAACCTTGAGAATGTGATGGCGGCAGCACTTGCCGCTTTGAAGTTCGGAGTAGCGCCCGAGGCCATTGCCTCGGTTGCCAGCCGGTTCGGCAACCTGCCGCACCGCACCGAGCTGGTCGCCACTGTGGACGGGGTGAGATATGTCGACGATTCCAAAGCCACCAACCCGCACGCCACCCTCAGGGCCCTCAGGGGTTTGAGCAACGTCGTGTTGATAGCGGGAGGCCGGGCCAAGGGCCTGGACCTGTCGCCGCTTTCCGAGGTCGCCGGCCAGGTGGCCGGCCTGGTTGTGATGGGGGAGGCGGCCGAGGAGCTGCTGCAGGTTTTCGCATCGGTTCCCTCCGCCCCGGCGGAGGACGTGGAGGAGGCGGTGCGGCTGGCAGCCGCCATGGCGCGGCCCGGGGACACGGTCCTTCTTTCTCCGGCCTGCTCGAGCCTCGACCAGTACACCGACTACGCCGAACGGGGAAATCGCTTTCAGAACGCGGTGCGCTCCCTGTGACCGCTGCAACCGTCAACCCGCCCGCCGCCGAGGATGGCGCTACCAGGTCCCGGCTCGGGCACCTGCTCGACAAACCGCACCTGCCCCTTCTGCTCACCTGCCTGACCCTGGTTGCGATCGGCCTACTGATGATCCTGTCGGCCTCCTCGGTTCAGGCGTTCAGCCGGTTCGGCACCTCGTTCTCGTACTTCAAGCGGCAGATGGTCGGGGTTGTCATCGGCCTGGTCGCAATGGCGGTCATGGCCCGGAGCGACTACCGGCACCTGCGGCCGCTGGCCCGGCCGCTTCTCGGGGCCTGCCTGGTGATGCTCGCCGCCGTGATCCTGCCCGGGATCGGCTCCACCCGGGGCGGCTCGAGCCGGTGGCTGATTGTCGGGCCGTTGAGCATCCAGCCGTCCGAGATCGCAAAGCTTGCCCTCATCATTTTTGTGGCGACGGTTCTGGAGTCCAAGGGGGTCAAGATCAGGGACCCCCGGGAGCTGGCGGTGCCGGTCCTGCCGATGACCGGCCTGGTCTGCCTTCTGGTGATAGCCCAGCCCGACCTCGGCACCACGATCATCCTCGGGGGATCGGTCCTGGTGATCCTCTTCCTCGCCGGCGCCCAGATGCGCCACGTCGGGTTGTTGTCGGCCTTCGGGCTGATCTCGGTGGTGATCCTTGCCTTCACCCGCTCCTACCGGAGGGAGCGGGTCTTCTCGTTCCTCAACCCGTGGGCGGACCCCCTCAACACCGGCTACCAGGTCATCCAGGGTCAGATAGCCCTGGGCAGCGGCGGCTTCTTCGGTGTAGGCCTCGGCGCCAGCCGGCAGAAGTGGTCGTACGTGCCGAACGCACACACCGACTTCATCTTTGCCATCATCGGCGAGGAGCTGGGCCTGGCCGGCACGCTGATCGTCCTGATCCTGTTCGTCTTCCTTATGTACCTCGGAATCCGGGTCGCCCGTCAGGCCCCGGATCGTTTTGGGATGCTCCTGGCCGGAGGGATCACCGGCGTCATTGCGATGCAGGCGCTGATCAACATGGGGGCGATCTCCGGCCTGCTTCCTATCACCGGCGTCCCGCTTCCCCTGATTTCGTTCGGAAGCTCGTCCCTGGTGCTCACCATGGCCTCGGTCGGCATCCTCCTTTCCATCGCCAAGAGGGGGAAGAAGAGCAGCGGCAAGGCTCGGTCAACGCCTGCCATCAACCCTAAAGTTGCAGTAAAGGCTTAACGGTATCGACGCACATTCAGAAGAGGTTGAAGGTGCTTCCCGCCCCGGGTTGAGGGTGATCCTTGCCGGAGGGGGCACCACCGGCCACCTGTCTCCCGGGCTTGCGGTTGCGGACCTCCTCCGTTCCCGGGGCGCTGAGATCCTGTTCATCGGAACGCCCACCGGACCGGAAGCTCGGATCGTCCCGAACAGCGGCTACCCCTTCAAGGCGGTTTCCGTGATCGGCCGGGGGCCCGGGAAAGTGACCGTGCGGAACCTTCAGGCGGTTACCAAGCTGGGCGTCGCAACCCTGAAGGCGCTGAAGATTCTCCGCACCTTCAAGCCGGATGTGGTGGTCGGCACCGGGGGCTACGTCAGCCTCCCCGCCGCAGCTGCCGCCAGGCTGGCCGGCGTCCCGCTGGTCCTGCACGAACAGAACAGCGTGCCGGGCATGGCCAACCGGGTTGCGCGCCGGTTTGCGACCGCAGTCGGGGTCAGCTTCCCCGGCACCGAGAGGTTCTTCGGCCCGGGCGCGGTCCTGGTGGGCAACCCGGTCAGGGAGGCCCTGAACAAATTCGACCGGCCGGCGTTGCGCCCTCGCGGGCTTGAGGAGTTCGGCCTGGAGGACGGCCGGCCCACCCTGTTGGTCTTCGGCGGCAGCCAGGGGGCCCGCAGCATCAACGAAGCGGTGACTGGGGCCTACGACGGGCTGCGTTCCTCCGACCTGCAGATCCTGCACCTGGCCGGGCCGCGGAACGCCGGGTTGGTGGAGAAGGCGGTTGAGGACCAACGGCAGCCGGGGGACTCACTCGTCTACCGGGTCGTGGGCTATACGGACTCGATGGAGCTGGCTTACGCTTGCAGCGATCTGGCGTTGTGCCGGTCCGGGGCGTCGACCGTGGCGGAGCTGGCGGCGGTGGGGCTCCCGGCCCTGCTGGTCCCCCTGCCGATATCGCTGGACGACGACCAGAGGAAGAACGCTGAAGCGGTAGTAGAGGTTGGAGGAGCTCGCATGATCTTGAACGCCGACCTGAACCCTCAAGTAGTGGTTGAGATGGTTGAGGGTCTTATCCGGGACCCCGCCGAGCTCGCCTCGTTGGCCCAGGCGGTGCGTACGCTGGCCCGCCCGGACGCCGCCGAGAGGTTCGCCGAGCTGGTTGAAGGTTCGGTGAAGTAGATGTTGAAGCTAGACCCATCCTGGCGCCGGGTCCACATGGTCGGCATGGGCGGCGCCGGCATGAGCGCCATCGCCCGGGTCCTGACCCAGGCGGGCATCACGGTCACCGGGTCGGACGCTCGTGAGTCCGCCGTCCTGGAAGGCCTGCGTGCTCTGGGCGTCCGGGCCGACGTCGGCCACCGGGCCCGCCAGGCGGAGGGCGCCGACGTGCTGATCGTCACCAACGCAGTTGCTCCGGGCAACGTCGAGGTCGAGTTTGCGAGGTCGAACGGCATCCCCATCCTGTGGAGAGGCCAGGCCCTGGCGCAGATCGTAGGGAGCCTCCGGACGATTGCGGTCAGCGGAACCCACGGGAAGACGACCACGTCGGGCATGGTGGCCACCGTGCTGGCCCACGCTGGGATGAACCCCACCTACCTGCTGGGCTCCGACCTGGCCGGACGCGGTTCCGGCGGCCGCCTGGGGGAGGGCGACGTCGCGGTGGTCGAGGCAGACGAGGCGTACCGTTCGTTTCTCTGGCTCGAGCCTGCGATCTCCGTGGTGACCAACATCGACCGGGACCACGTGGACCACTACGACAGCTGGGAGACGCTCCAGGAGGCGTTTGCGACCTTCATGTCGAAGTCCACGGAGGCGGTGGTCGTCTGCGCCGACAACCCCCGCGCGGTGCAGGTTGCCGGTGCGCTGGCGACCATGACCTACGGGTTTGCCGAGGAGGCGACCGTACGGGCCGCCGGCCTCGAGTCGGGGGCCGGAGGCTCCGACTTCCGGCTGTTCGTCGACGGGGTCGACAGCGGCCCGGTGCACCTCCAGGTTTCCGGCCGGCACAACGTCCAGAACGCCCTCGGCGCAGCAGCCGCCTGCCTCAGCCTCGGCCTGGACGCGGCTACGGTGGCGGCGGGCCTGGCTGCGTTCGGCGGGGTAAGCCGCAGGTTCGAGTACCGGGGGATGTTCGAGGCGGCCCACCTGGTGGACGACTACGCCCACCACCCGGCCGAGATCGAGGCGACGCTTGCCGCCGCCCGGTGGGGCCCCTGGAAGCGTGTGATCGCAGTGTTTCAACCGCACCTGTACAGCCGGACCCAGGCCCTCTGGAGGGAGTTCGGGGCCTCCCTGGGGGCGGCCGACGTCGTGGTGGTCACCGATGTCTACGGCGCCCGGGAGGAGCCGGTCCCCGGGGTCACCGGAAAGCTCATCGTCGACGCCATCTGCGAGTCCTCACCCGGACGCAAGGTGATCTACGCCCCCCGCCTGGACGACGCCGCGCGGTACGTGCGCAGCATCGTCCGGCCGGACGACCTGATCCTCACCCTGGGGGCCGGCGACATCACGACCCTGCACGACCGTCTCATCGGCGATGCGCCGGCCGACCGGTAGGTGCGCCGGGTGCCCGAAAACCTGGACGAAACGCTCGGTCAGGCCGCAGCGGAGATAGGCGCCGCCGCCTCCGGCCGGGTGGCGTTCAAGGAGCCTCTGGCGCCGTTCACCTCGTTCCGGGTGGGGGGACCGGCCGGGGTGCTGGTGGAGCCCCGGGACGAGAAGGACCTCGAGGTGACCGGCTCCGTGGTCGCCAGGCTGGGCCTGGACGTGCTGATCCTGGGGCGGGGGTCCAACGTCCTGATCGGCGACGACGGCTTCCCGGGCGTGGTCATCCGCATGGGCAAGGGGTTCGAGTGGATCCGGTCGGCAGGCGAAGACGGAGTTGAGGCCGGAGGGGGCGCCAACCTCCCTCAGGTGGCCAACTGGGCCAGGCGTCGCTCGCTGGCCGGCATGGAGTTCTCGGTGGCCATCCCGGCGACCGTCGGCGGGGGAGTGGCGATGAATGCCGGCGCCCACGGCGCCAGCCTGTCGGACGTCCTGGAGTCCGCCCGGGTCTGCCACCTGGCCGAGGGCCGCACCGAGGAGATCACGGCCGAGGACCTGAACATGACCTACCGCAAGACCGCAGTGGGCCCGGGCAGCCTGGTCTGCTCGGCCCGGTTCAGGCTGGTTCCCGGGGACCCGGCGGAGATCGCGGCAAGGATGGAGAAGTACCGAATCCACCGTACCGAGACGCAGCCGGCGGATGCCCCCAACGCGGGGTCGACTTTCCGGAACCCCCAGGGACACTCGGCCGGCGGCTTGATCGAAGCTACCGGGCTCAAGGGCCACCGGATCGGCGGCGCCGAGGTGTCGCCCAAGCACGCCAACTTCTTTTTCGCCCGGCCCGGCGCCAAGGCCCAGGACGTCTTCGACCTGATGGTCTTCGTGCAGGCCGCCGTCGAGAAGGAGCACGGTGTCAGGCTGCTGCCCGAGGTCCGGATCATCGGCTTCTTCGACAACGCGGACGAGCTCAAAACCCAATGAAGCTGCTGAAGATACTGGCGCTCCTGGTGGTCGGTGCGGTGATCTACCAGGGAGTCCAGGCGGTTTCGAGATCGCGCTCGCTACAGCTCGACAAGTTCGAAGTAGAGGGCAACACCGAGGCCCGCATCAGCACCGAAACCGTGATCGCAGCCACCGGCGCCGAGGTCGGCGACCAGTTGTTGGGCATCTCCACGCAGAAAGTCTCGAGGGAGCTGGAGAAGCTGCCGTGGGTGGCCGAAGCCAGCGTCGAGCGGATCCTCCCTTCGACGCTCCGGATCTCGATCGACGAGCGCGAGCCGTCCTTCGTCATCCAGACCGGGCAGGGCCCCTTCCTGGCCGACGGCCGGGGACTGGTGCTGCAGGAGGGGAGCGAGGAGCTGGTCAACGTGGTCGAGATGCCCCTGCGGCCGATCCGTCCGGGCACCCGGATCTCCACCTCGGAGTTCGTGCACGCCTCCCGGATACTGCGTTCCCTCCCGGCGGATATCCGTTCCCGGGTGACCTCGATCCGGGCGCCGTCCATCGACCAGATTCAAATCGAGACCGGCACCGGACCGTTGATCTTCTACGGCGCAGCGGAGAAGGTCGACGAGAAGAATTTCGCAGTCGAAACCCTCCTGGAGCGTACAAAAAGTGCGTCGCCGAAGGTCGCAGTCATAGATGTGCGGGTCCCCGCCCGCCCGGTTACGCGCCCCCGCTAGAGCAGCCTCAAGCGCCACTTGAGGGCGCCTCACTTGTCGAACCCCGCTATTACAGCTCGTAAGCCTTGCGCTTACGCTTTATAACTTCTATCTTCCTCCACGTACGAATGTGCGGTTACCAAGCCGGCCCCAAACGCCGGCGGGACGTAACCATTGGCGTCATTCAGGGGAACGGAATCGAAGTTTGGTAAACAAGCCGGAGGAGGGCCAGTATCAAATCTGCCTCAAGAGAGGGGATTCGGAGCTCCAGGTGAGCGCTCCCGACCAGGCGTGGGTCGAGGCCAAGGTCGAGGAGCTGATGAGATGGCTGCCGGCCTCCCCGCCTACCCAAAACGTGGCTTCCGGAGCAGTGGCCGCGGCAGCCTCCGCCCCCGCCAAGGCACCCTCCCTCGCCGAGCACGTCCGGGCGGTGGGGCCCTCGGGCGGGCTGGAGCACGTGCTGGCAATCGGGTACTACCTGGAGCGGTACTCACGGCTCAACGGGGGCTTTCGCCGGCGGGACCTGGCCGAGGCTTTCAAAGCTGTTCGGTACCAGCACTCGAACCCCGGGGTCCCGATCGCAACCGCCAAGCGCCAGGGCCTGCTCATGGACGGCGAGGAGCACGAGAAGCTGCTGCTGACCGAGACGGCCGAGCGCTGGGTGGAGGAGCGGCTCGGCGCATGAGCCCGGCGGCGAGCGCACGTTCGAATCCCAATATGCAAACTACACGCGTGTTCTTCGCGAACGATTGTTGACCACGTGTGCGCCCGCGCATATATTGCTGTTCATTCGATTCAACTAGTGGTTTAGGGTAACTCTCAGTGAACCTTTGGTCGAGAGTCAAACTTCCCCCTCACCCGGAGGTGAAATAGTGGCAGCATCGCCGCAGAACTATTTGGCAGTTATCAAAGTCGTCGGTATTGGAGGCGGCGGAGTCAACGCCGTTAACCGCATGATCGATGCGGGTCTCAAGGGCGTTGAGTTCATCGCCGTCAACACCGACGCTCAGGCGTTGCTGATGTCGGACGCCGACGTGAAGCTGGACATCGGCCGGGACCTCACCCGAGGCCTGGGCGCCGGCGCAGACCCCGAGCTCGGCCGTCAGGCCGCAGAAGCTCACCGTGACGAGATCGAAGAGGTGCTGAAGGGCGCCGACATGGTCTTCGTAACCGCAGGAAAGGGCGGCGGCACCGGAACCGGTGGCGCACCCGTAGTGGCGGAGATCGCCAAGAGCCTCGGTGCTCTGACAATCGGTGTTGTGACCCGGCCGTTCGCATTCGAAGGCCGCCGGCGCAGCGTCAACGCCGAGCAGGGAATCATGAAGCTGAAGGAGAGGCTGGACAGCCTCATCATCATTCCGAACGACCGCCTGCTTCAGGTCTGCGACGAGACCACCTCGGTGCTCGAGGCCTTCCGCATGGCTGACGAGGTCCTGCTGCAGGGCGTCCAGGGCATCACCAACCTGATCACCATCCCCGGGTTGATCAACCTGGACTTCGCAGACGTGAAGGCGATCATGTTGAACGCCGGCTCGTCGCTTATGGGCATCGGGAACGCACGCGGCGAGGACCGGGCCGTCATGGCCGCCCAGAACGCGGTGTCGTCTCCGTTGCTCGAAGCTTCTATCGACGGGGCCCGCGGCGTGCTGATCAGCATCTCCGGTGGCAGCGACCTCGGACTGTTCGAGGTCAACCAGGCCGCGAACATCATCGCCAAGTCGGCCCACCCGGACGCCAACATCATCTTCGGTGCGGTTATCGACGACCAGCTCGGCGACGAGCTGCGGCTTACCGTCATCGCATCCGGATTCGAGCGGTCGGAGTTCGCCGGCGCCGGTGGCGCCGGAAGGGCGCCCTCCGTCTCGGCTCCGGGCAGCCCGTACGGCGGCAGCCTGCCGTCGGTAGGGATTCCGCAGCCCCAGCCCATCGGCAGCTACATGGCCGAGGACGACCTGGACGTGGAGTACGAGCTCGACCGCGAGCCGGTCATCACCGACATCCGGGAGCCCATGCCCCGCCGCACCAGGGAGCCTGCCTACAACGCTCCCCGGGAGCCGCAGGTCACCCACGTCTTCGACGCCGATGCGGATGACGACGACGACGACCTGGACATTCCGAGCTTCCTTCGGCGGAGGTAGGGGAAAGAACTGAGCGAGGAGTAGGTAGACCACTGCTTGAACCTGCGGAACGCGATGGCTTGCTGTTTCTTGTCCCCCCTCGAACGGCGGGCGTTGCGTTCACCACACGGTTAGGAGGTTCAAGCGGTGGTCCCTACTCCGGACTCAACCTCGGTACGGCAACATCGGATGATCCGGCGAAAGTCCGGGCGAACCGGGAACGGGTCGCCCGGGCTCTCGGCGTTTCGGAGGATTGGGCACTACTGAAGCAGGTCCACGGCAATTCCGTGGTCAAGGTGAATACGGGAGTCAGGTTCGCAACGTTGACATACGAGGCTGATGCACTGCTCATGCGGCCAACCGGTGTGCCGGCAGCCGTAGTCGCAGCGGACTGTCTTCCGATCGCGCTGGTGGGCGGGGAGGAGCGCGGCGTAGTTCATGCCGGCTGGCGCGGGCTCTGCGCCGGGGTGATCGAGACGGCCGTCACGGCTTTCGAAGGCGGCCGGCCCACCGCCTGGATCGGCCCGAGCATCGGACCCTGCCACTACCAGGTGGGCGCGGAGGTGGTCGAAACCTTCCGGTCGGCCAACCCCGAGGCTCCCGAGTTCTGGACCCCCGACGGCGACCGGTTCCGGTTCGACCTGCGGGCCGCAGCCAGGTGGGTGCTCAGGAAGGCGGGCGCCCAGGTGGACGACGACGACCCGCCCTGCACCTTCTGCGACTCCCGGTTCTACTCGTTCCGGCGGGACGGCGAGACCGGCCGGCACGCCGTGGTGGTCTGGCGGTGACCCTGACTTTGACCGACCCGATTGCCACGTCCCTCGACCGCGTCCGGCGGAGCATCGACGATGCGGCCATCGCAGTCGCGAGGGACCCGTCGGACGTCACGCTGATTGCCGTCTCCAAAGCCTTCCCGGCAAGCTCGATCGAGCGGGCGTTGGCCGCCGGACAGCAGGACTTCGGCGAGAACCGGGTCCAGGAGCTGGCGGCGAAGTTCGCGCAGCTGGGCGGACGGCCGAGCTGGCACTTCGTCGGCAGGCTGCAGCGCAACAAGGTCCGGCAGGTCCTGGCCACCGGGGCGGTGATCCACTCGGTCGACCGGCTGGAGCTTGCCGCGGAAATCAACGCCCGAGCCGGGGCGCCGGTCCGGGTCCTGCTCGAAGTCAACGTCACAGGCGAACCCCAAAAGGGCGGAGTGGAGCCGGATGAGCTGGGCCGGTTGACCGAAGCGGCCCTGGGAATGCCCAACCTCCAGGTCGTCGGGTTGATGACCATGGCCCGAAAAGCCGGCGATCCCGAGCTGGCCCGGCCCTACTTTGCCGAGCTGGCGCGCCTGAGGGACGAGTTGGTAGAGGGATATTCGCCCATGATCCGCCATCTTTCGATGGGTATGAGCCAAGATTATCGAGTAGCTGTAGAAGAAGGCGCCACGATGGTGCGTGTCGGTGAAGCGATCTTTGGTCCGCGCACCCCTCCGCAGACTTTGAGGGCCGAACAACTGGGGGAGTCAGAAAGGTGAGTTCCATGAGCGTCTGGAAGAAGACACTCCTGTATCTGGGACTGGTCGAGGAAGATGAGATGGACGGCCAGCTGGACCTCGTCGACGAGACCCCGCAACGGGCTCCATCCACCATCCGCAAGATCAGCCGCGAAGAGCTGAGCTCGGTCCATCGGCCGCGGGCTGCGGTGCAGGAGCAGGGTTCGGTTCGCCAGGCCCAGGCGTTCCAGCAAACCGCCCAGGCACAGCCTTCGGCGCCTCGTGCCCTCGGCCAGATCCACAAGGTTTCCCCGGCTGCCTACGACGACGCCAAGGAGATCGGCGACAAGTTGAAGTCCTCGGTGCCGGTCATAATGAACCTCCAGGGCGTCGAGGACGACACGTTCAAGCGCCTTACCGCCTTCGCCTCGGGTTTGGCGTACGGCCTGGGCGGGGACGTGCAGAGGCTGGGGCCGCGCATGTACCTGATCACACCGGCGAATGTCGAAGTTTCGGCGGAGGACAGGCAGCGCCTCAAGCGAGGCCTGTTCAATGAATTTTGAAACCGGGAGTGAGCGTCATTGAGTCTTGTTGCCGTAATCCTTCTGCGCACCCTGCAGATCTACGGGTGGATCCTGGTCGGCCGGATCATTCTGTCGTTCATCCCGCTGTTCAGCCCGGGATGGCAGCCGCCGCCTTTCCTCACGCCGATAGTGGACCTGATCTACGGGATGACCGAACCGCCGCTGCAGTTCATACGACGCTACGTTCCACAACCCATGGGCTTTCCGTTCGATCTGTCGTTCATCATCTTGTACGTGATCGTGAGACTGATCTTGCCCCAGGTGATCATCTACTCCCTGGCCGGCTTCTAAGGAGGGCTCTATGACATTGACGCCGCGCGAAATCCAGGAGAAGCAGTTTCACGACGCATTCCGGGGCTACAACCACGAAGAGGTCGACCTTTTCATCGACCAGGTCGCCGAAGCGTACGAGACGATCTTCAAAGAGAACCAGACGTTCAACCGCCGGCTGGAGGAGCTTCGGGAGCAGCTGAACAACGCCCCGGCGGCCGCCCCCGCCGCCGCAGCGGCTGCCGCGCCGGCCCAGGGCATTCCGGCCGTCCGCTCGGAGTCCGAGGACATGCTCAAGCGCATGCTCGTCACCGCTCAGGAGACCGCCGACAAAGCGGTCGCCAACGCCCGGGCCAAGGCTCAGATGCTGGTCGACGAGGCCGAGATCAAGGCCCGGCGTATCGAGGAGCAGGCGGACTCGGTCAGCTCGACCACGCTTCAGGACGCCCAGCGGCGTGCCCGTGACCTTCTCACCACGGCGCAGCAGGAGGAAGCGGAGCTGAGGGACCGGATCGAGGGGATGCGGGCATTCGAGAGGGAGTTCCGCGCCCGGCTTTCTGCGTTCATCCGGTCGCAGCTCGAGCTGCTGGAGACCAAGCCGCTCATCTCGACCACGACCCCGGGACCGGTGACATCACCGTTCTTCGACCGCTCGAAGCTTTTGAGCGAGACGATCGAGAAGTTCGGCGACTACGGGCTTCAGCGTTCGGCGGCGTCGAGTGCCCCGGCTCTGGAGGCTACGCCACCCGCCGATGCTCCCGCCGCCGAGGCGCCGGTAGACGAGGCGCCGGGTGCGCCCGAGCCGCAACCCGAAACCGTGGCCAGCACCCCCGACTGGTTGTCGGATCCCGAAAGCTCTTTGGACTCGTCGATCACGGACGAGCCGCCCAGCTGGTCATCAGAACCGGCCCCTTCGGAGCCCGTGGAGCCGGGAGTTCCGGTTGGAGCGGCGCCCTCCGAGGAGGGGGACAAGGCCTCCAAAAAGGCTCCGTCGTCCGAGACGAAGTCCATTCACGAGCTGTTCTGGGGCGAGGACTAACTCCGGCTCATTCGGGGGAGTGTTGTTATGCACCCAACCCTGAAAGAATCTAGCCGGTCAGAGTTTTTCTGAGCCGATTAGACTTGCCGGAAAGGCACTCCCAGCGACGGCGGAAGGATCTAAGTGTTCAAGGCTTCGATTGCTCTGGTGCTCATCGCTTTTGGCGCACTCGCCTACGGTTGGTTGTCCAACGACGACACCATTCTCTACGCATCCATCGGGGCCAGCATCCTTGCCGGTCTGTTCCTTCTTCGCGCCACCCTGGCCGACCGGAAGGCCGGTTACGCCCCGGAGCCCAAGGCCCCCCGGCCCGAGCGCCCCGCACGGGAGCCCCGTGAACGAAAGCCGAAAAAGGGCGAAGCCGCCCCGGCACGTCAGCGCCGCGGCAGCGGCCGTCTGGATTCCGATGAGCCGACTCGCCAGATGGACGTAGCCACCGACGACGACTCCGATGAAGAGCCGCTGTCGTCGCTCAGGCCGCAGAGAGGCCGCCGGGGTCGCCTCCCCGACGCCCCCGCAGGCGCAGCCTGGGCAGAGGCCGAGCAGGGCTACGACGACACCGAGTTTGAAGAAGAGGACCAGGGCATGGGCCCTCCCTCCTACGACGCGGATTACGGCGACGAAGAGTACGACGACGATTACGCCGCGCCGGCCGCCCAGGCGCAGGGCGCCGCCGCCGACGACTTCCGGAGCCGGCTGGCCGCCGTCCTGGGGTCGGCCGGGGAGGAGGCCCCGCCGCCCCCGCCCGCACCGGTCCCGCCGCGTGCCCGCCGGGTCACGCCGGTGACACCCGAGATCGACGAAGCGCCCCCCGTCGCTCCGAAGCGGCGCGGCCGCAGGAAACCCGAGCCCTTGATCGAGCCCGAGCCCGAGCCCGAGTACGAGGACGCCTCTGAGGAGAGCGAGCCCGAGTGGGTCCGGATAGAGGACGTCCCGAACATCCCCAAACCGGCCCCCACGGACGAGATGATCCATTACCGCCCCCGGCGTCCGGCAGTCGCCGCCGCGCCCGAGGAGGACGAGCCGGTCGAACCGGAGGAGCCGCCGGCTCCCCGCCGCCGCAGCACGGCCTCGGAGGTGCGACCGGTCGGGGCCAAGCGCCCGCCGGCCCCCAGAAGCTCCGGCGTCACCCGGGTGTCGCCCGCCGAGAAGACGACCAGGGCAAGGGCGGCCAAGCCCCAGGATCCCGATGCACCGCCTCCCCGGAGGGGCAGGCCCCCCCGGCCCAAGCCGTAGTACGCCGGCACCCGAAGGTTCTTGCGGGTCCCTATCGCGGGTAGTCTCATTACCGTGCATTCGTCCGAGCCCCTGCCCCAAAGCCCCATCTCCGCCGACGACCTCCATCTGTTCAACGAGGGGTCCCACGCCGGACTCCAATCGAAGCTGGGGGCTCATCTCGTGGGCGGCGACAACCCGGGCGCCCGGTTCGCGGTGTGGGCGCCCAACGCCTCCTACGTCACGGTCTTCGGGGACTTCAACGACTGGGACAAGCACGCTCACCCGCTGAAGATGCGCGCCGACTCGGGCATCTGGGAGGTCTTTGTCCCCGGTGTGGCGAAGGGCAGCCGCTACAAGCTCCACGTCGAGGCCCCTCGGGACGGGTTCCAGGTCGACAAGTCGGACCCTTACGCCATCCACAACGAGACCCCGCCCGCCACGGCATCGGTGGTCTGGGACCTGGAATACGAGTGGGGCGACGAGGAGTGGATGGCCCGCCGCCGGGCTACCGGCGCCACAGACGCGCCGGTGGCGATCTACGAGATGCACGTCGGCTCCTGGATGCACGGCCCGGACGACGGCTACCTCAACTACCGGGATCTGGCCCCGAAGCTCATCGAGTACCTCCAGAAGCTCGGGTTCACCCACGTCGAGTTCATGCCGGTCATGGAGCACCCCCTCTACGCATCGTGGGGGTACCAGACCACCGGGTACTTCGCCCCCACCAGCCGCTACGGGACCCCGCAGGACCTCATGTTCCTCGTCGACCAGCTCCACCAGAGCGGGATAGGGGTGGTCCTGGACTGGGTCCCCTCGCACTTCCCAACCGACGAGCACGGCCTGGGGTATTTCGACGGCACCCACCTCTACGAGCACGAGGACCCCCGCCAGGGCTTCCACCCGGACTGGACCAGCTACATCTTCAACTACGGCCGCAACGAGGTCCGCAGCTTCCTGCTGTCGAGCGCGATGTACTGGCTGACCACCTACCACGCCGACGCGCTGCGGGTGGACGGGGTCGCGTCGATGCTTTACCTGGACTACTCCCGGGCGCCGGGCGACTGGGTCCCCAACCAGTACGGTGGCCGCGAGAACCTCGAGGCGACGAGCTTTCTGCGCCGGATGAACGAGGACGTCTACCGGGCGCTCCCGGACGTGCAGACCATGGCGGAGGAGTCGACCGACTGGCCGATGGCCTCCCGTCCGACCAGCGTCGGCGGCCTGGGTTTCGGCTACAAGTGGGACCTCGGCTGGATGCACGACACGCTGCAGTACTTCAAGCTCGACCCGGCTCACCGCAAGTACCACCACAACGAGCTGACCTTCCGGATGCTCTACGCCTTCACCGAGAACTTCGTCATGCCCCTGTCGCACGACGAGGTCGTGCACGGCAAGGGGTCGCTCATCGGGCGGATGCCCGGCGACGAGTGGCAGAAGTTCGCCAACCTGCGCCTGCTCCTGGGCTACATGTACGGGCAGCCGGGAAAGAAGCTGCTGTTCATGGGCGGGGAGTTCGGCCAGGACTCCGAGTGGCGCCACGAGAACGCCCTGCAGTGGGACCTGTTGCAGTACCCGGTCCACTCGGGCGTCTCCCAGTGGGTGGGCGACCTGAACCGTCTGTACACCTCCGAGCCGGCGCTGCACGAGCTCGACTGCGACCCCGGCGGGTTCGAGTGGATTGCCGCGGACGACAGGGAGGCCTGTGTGATCAGCCACCTCCGCAAGGCGGCCTCCGGGAAGGGGACCTACCTGCTGGTGTACAACTTCACCCCCGTTCCCCGCTACAACTACCGGATAGGCGTCCCCGAGGGCGGCACCTGGCGGGAGATGGCGAACAGCGACTCCGAGTACTACGGGGGGAGCGGCCTCGGAAACCTCGGCCTGGTGGAGGCGGCGGCCGCTCCGGCCCACGGCCGGGAGTGGTCGGTGGAGCTGACGCTGCCCCCGCTGGCGTGCCTGTTCCTCAAGAGCTCGGCGTAGCACCGGTGAACGTCCGGAGCGACGGGGGCCTGTACTGATGCGCGTCTGGCCGGGAGCGCCCAGCCCGCTCGGTGCGACGTGGGACGGGCGGGGCGTCAACTTCGCAATCTTCTCCGAGCACGCCACCGCGGTGTGGCTCTGCCTGATCGAGGGCGGGGTGCCCTACCGGGAGTCGGAGCGCATCGCCCTCACCGAGCACACCAACTCCGTCTGGCACGGCTACCTGCCGGACGTCCGGCCGGGGCAGCTCTACGGCTACCGGGTCGACGGGCCCTTCAACCCGGACCACGGTCACTGGTTCAACCCGGCGAAATTTCTCATCGACCCCTACGCCAAGGCCCTGGCCGGCCGCGTGAAGTGGCACGATTCGCTGTTTTCCGGCCCGTCCGACTATTCGGATCAGCCTTCCGACCAGCGGGACAGCCTGGGCCCGGTGCCGCCCTGCGTCGTCGTCGACAGCGCGTTCACCTGGGGCGACGACCGGCCTCTCAACACCCCGTGGAACCGGACGGTCATCTACGAGTGCCACGTACGGGGAATGACCCTGCGCCACCCCGGCGTGCCCCTGAGGCACCGGGGCACCTACCTGGGCATGGCGTCCGACGCGATAGTCGACCATCTGAAGACACTAGGTGTGACCGCGGTCGAACTGCTGCCGGTTCACCAGTTCGTCGACGAGCATCACCTGATCACCCGGGGACTGCGCCAGTACTGGGGCTACAACCCGATCGCCTACTTCGCCCCGGAGGTCCGGTACGCGTCCGGAGGGCTGGGGGAGCAGATCTCCGAGTTCCGCACGATGGTCAAGACCCTGCACGCCGCCGGCATCGAGGTGCTGATCGACGTGGTCTACAACCACACCGGGGAGGGTAACGACGGGGGGCCGATGCTCAGCCTTAGGGGCATCGACAACCGAAACTACTACCACCTGATGCCCGACAGCCCCCGCCATTACCTGGACTTCACCGGCACCGGCAACAGCGTGAAGCTGATGCACCCGCGGTCGCTGCAGCTGGTGGTCGACAGCCTGCGGTACTGGGTCACCGAGATGCACGTCGACGGCTTTCGGTTCGACCTGGCTACCGTCATGGGCCGGGACCACATGTCGTACGACCGCCTGGCGCCGTTCTTCAAGATCCTGCACCAGGACCCGGTCCTCTCGAAGACCAAGCTGATCGCCGAGCCGTGGGACCTCGGGACCGGCGGCTACCAGGTGGCGAACTTCCCCCAGGGCTGGTCCGAATGGAACGACCAGTACCGCAACTGCATCCGCCGCTTCTGGCGGGGCGACAACGGCCAGGTTCCCGAGCTGGCGTCCCGGCTGGCCGGCTCGTCCGACATGTACGAGTACAGCGGGCGGGGGACCGAGGCCAGCGTGAACTTCATCACCGCCCACGACGGGTTCACCCTTCACGACCTGGTCTCCTACGCCGAGAAGCACAACCTGGCGAACGGCGAGGACAACCGCGACGGCACGAACGACAACCACAGCAACAACTGGGGGGAGGAGGGGCCGACCAACTCCCCGAAGGTCCTGGAGGTCCGGGAGCGCATGAAGCGCAACTTCCTGGCGACGCTGGTGTTCTCCCAGGGAGTGCGCATGATGCTCGCGGGCGACGAGATGGGCCGCTCCCAGCAAGGCAACAACAACGCCTACTGCCAGGACAACGAGATCAGCTGGGTGAAGTGGGACCTGTCACCGGCCGAGAGGGACCTGCTGGAGTTCACCCGCCGCCTGCTTGAGATCTACCGGGCCAACCCGGTGCTGCGACGCCGGCGGTTCTTCTCGATGACCCGGCCGGCGGGGGAGCTGGAGAAGGACCTGACCTGGCTGCGCCCCGACGCTGCGGAGATGACCACCGACGACTGGCGCAACTCGCACAACCACGTTCTGGGAATGCTGATCCCGGCCCACGCCTCGGACGAGGTCGACGACCACGGCCGCCCGGCTCCGGGGGAGACCCTGCTGCTTCTGCTGAACGGGGGCAACCGCTCCCAGCACTTCGCTCTGCCGGAGATGTCGCAGGAGGGGACCTGGCTGGAGCTGCTCAACACCGCCAAGCCGGGGAGCCAGCTGAAGCGCCGGAGCGGGCTGAACCTGACCGCCCATTCGCTGATCCTGCTGGTGCACCGCACGCCGTAGTGGCCGTCATCTACAACCCCCTGGACCCCGAGGTCCACGCCGACCCGTACCCGCACTACCGGCAGTTGCGGGAGGAGGACCCGGTGCACCGGAGCCCCCTCGGCTTTTGGGTCGTCTCCCGCTACTCCGACGTCGCCTCCCTGGTCCGGGACCACCGGCTGGGGCACGAGGTGGACGTGTCGATGGACGGGGCGTCGATGCTGTTTCGCGATCCACCGGCTCACACGCGGCTGCGGTCCCTCGTCAGCAAGGCGTTCACGCCCCGGATGCTGGAGCGCCTCCGGTCCCGGATCCGGACCATCGTCGACGAGAGCTTGGTTCGGGCCCGCGAGGCCGAAGAGATGGACGTCATAGCCGACCTCGCCTTCCCACTGCCGGCGACCGTAATCAGCGAGATGCTCGGGCTGCCGGTGGAGGACCACGCTCGGTGCCGCCGCTGGGCGGGAGCCCTAACGAGGACCCTGGACCCGGTCCTGAGCGACGAGGACGCAAGTGAGATAGCCGCGGCGTCGATCGAATTCGACGCCTACCTGTCCGAACAGGTGGCCGCACGCCGCAGCCGGCCGGGGGACGACCTGTTGACGGCGCTGCTCGCCGCCGAGCAGGAGGGGGATCGGCTGAGCCCGTACGAGCTGCTGTCGACGGTCTCGCTGCTGTTCGTCGCCGGGCACGAGACCACCACCAACCTGATCGGAAACGGGTTCCTCGCCCTGCTCCGCAACCCGGACCAGCTCCGACGGCTCCGGGAGGACCCGAGGCTGTTGCGGAGCGGCATCGAGGAGCTGCTGCGCTACGACAGCCCGGTGCAGTTCCTGATCCGCACGGTCAAGGAGCCGGTCACGGTGGGGGACCGGCGGCTGGAGCGGGGCGACCCGGCCCTGCTGCTGATTGCGGCCGCCAACCGCGACCCGGACGAGTTCCGGGACCCGGACGTGCTGGATGTCGGCCGCCCCGACGCCAGGCACCTGTCGTTCGGCGGCGGCATCCACTTCTGCCTGGGGTCGGCGCTGGCTCGGATGGAGGGGCAGATCGCCATCGGGGCGCTGGTGTCGATGTTCGACGACTTTGCATTCGACCCGGCAGCCCTGCGCTGGCGGGAGCACATCAACCTGCGGGGCCTGGTATCGCTCCCGGTCAGGGCGAGCTAGGGCGCGCTTTGCGCAGTACCCCGGTTACCTCGCCCACCAGCGGGTGGCTCTTCAGCTCCTCCAGCGACTTCGGCAGGGCGATCTTCCAGTTGGGCCAGCCTTCGGTGACGCCGGGCATGTTGGGCCGGTCGGTCGATCCGACTGCGTCCTCCAGGGTCGCCAGGACAATCCGCGCCGGCGATTGAGCCAGCTTCTCGTACACCGCCGGGATCACCTTATCGACGGGCTCGTCGGGAGCGGCGCTCGCAGCCACCCGAAGGCGGTGCCGCATCTCCTCCATGCCGTCGTCGTTCGCCGGGAGCTCCAGCGTCTTCTGAACCCGGTGGTCGCCGCCCCGCCAGACCCCGGCCAGCGTCGGGAGGTCGTGGGTGGTCACCGCCGCCATGGATTCGGCGGGGATCTCCTCGGCACTGTCCTCGAAGATCAGCAGGCGGTAGGAGAGCATCGACCGGGCGGCCATCTCCTCCCGGACCTGCGGCTCCACCGTCCCCAAGTCCTCCCCGACCACAAACGCCTGCGCCCGCTGGCTCTCAAGAGCGACGATGTCGAGCAGCTCGTTCGCCGGGTACCTCACGTAGACGCCCTCGGATGCGTCGCAGCCGTCCGGGATCCAGAACAGCCGGAACAGTCCCATGACGTGGTCGATGCGCATGCCGCCGGCCTGGGACAGGGCGGAGCGGATCATCTGGATGAACGGCTCGTACCCCGCCGCCCGCAGGCGTTTGGGGTGGAAGCCGGCGATGCCCCAGACCTGGCCGGCCCGGTTGAACTCGTCGGGCGGGGCGCCCAGGGCGAAACCGGAGGCGAACGCGTCGCCCCAGATCCAGGCGTCGGCGCCGGAAGGGTCGACGCCCACCGGGAGGTCCTTGACCAGCCCCAGGTGCCGGCCGGCCATCGCCAGCTGACCCTCCAGGTGCCACTGCAGCCACTTGTGGAACATCACGCGGGAGCTGTACTCCCGGCGGAAGTCGGTCACTTCGGGGGTGCCGGGGTGCCGGACGCCCTCCGGCCAGTCCGAGCACGGGCCTTCGTACTGCTCGGCGAGGGCGCAGAAGATGGCGAAGTCGTCCAGGGAGCGGCCCTGGTCCTCGCAGTAGCGGTCGAACTCCGCGTGGCCAGCAAAGTCCCGGAACATGAGCTCCAGGGCGGGGCCCTTGGCGGCCCAGACCGCATCCCGGTTGATCAGCGGAGCTGCGTTCAGGGCCCGGCCGGCATCGCGGAACGGTTCGATCGGCCCTTCCGACCCGACTATGCGGTCGACGTTCAGGTACAGGGGGTTACGGAAGCTGCGGCTGCTCGGGTAGTAGGGGCTCGGCTCTATCGCACGGCCCGGGGTGGCGGCCCCCAGCGGGTTCATCATGATGAGGCTTGCGCCCTCGGTGGCCGACCAGCGAGCCAGCTCCTCCAGGTCGGCCAGGTCGCCCATGCCCCAGCTGCCGGCCGAACGCAGCGCATAGAGCTGGGCGGCCCAGCCCCAGACCCGCAGGTTCTCGGGCAGGAAGCATGCGCCCGGGCTGACGATGAGGCGCCTGGGTACGTCGTCCTTTCCCCGGATCGTGTGGTAGCCGAACGGCATGTGGTCGGGGATGGTGCCCTCGACCGCCATCTCATCGCCGGTGTCGGTGTCGACCAGAGCTGGCCCTTCGAACGAGAGTTGGGCGCCCCGGCGGAGAACCAGCGGGCCCTGCTCCTCGGGCCCCCGGGGGCTGTCCTCCTCGATCGCTTCGAGGACCTTGACGAGCGAGGACTCGGGCGACAGCTTGAAGCTACCCTGGTAGTCCTCGTAGCCGATGTCGACCCCGGCCGCCCGGGCCCGGGCTTCTAGGTCCATGGACCGGCGCGGACTATCGAGGGGTACAAAGGCATGCCCTGAGTATGCCGCACGGGGCCGGGAGCTAAACCGTCAGTCTCAACCGCAAGACGGGATCCTGAAGGTTTGCCCGATTTGTCGGAGAATCAGTGGCATTGGCCCATAGTCACGCGAGAGCTGGGAGAGAAAGTCAATGAACAAAGTCCCCGACACCCATCGCGACATCTTGGAGGCGAACGGGACCGCATTTCTTGCGACCACCGGTCCCAATGGCGCTCCGCAGATCACGCCCACCTGGTACGAGTGGGATTCGTCCAGCGAGCAGTTGCTGGTGAGCACCCTTGCCGGCCGTCAGAAGTACCGCAACCTGCAGCAGGACCCACGCCTGGCGGTCTGTATCGTCGCCCCCGAAGACCCGTACCGCTACGTCGAGATCAGGGGCTCGGCGAAGATCGAGCCCGACGAAGACCACCGGCTAGCCAACGCGCTCGCCAGGAAGTACATGAACCTGGAGGCGCTACCCCAGGAGATGTTGGGCGAAGGGCGCGTGGTGATCCGGGTGACCCCGCAGAAGTTCGTGTGCTACGGAGCGCCCACCGAAACCGGCTAGGCCGTGAGCTGTCCGGGGTCATGTCCTGTCCTCCTTGGTGGCGCCGTGGGGGTGTTGTTTTGCTGCCCGGTAGGTCGATTCCGCGGCCTCCTTCAGGCGGCCGAGCGACGTCCCCCAGAAGCCTTCGAGGTACCGATGCAGCTCTTGGAGGGACTCGAGGTTCAACTCGTAGAGGTTCTTGGTCCCCTCCTCGGTCATCTTTACGACCCCTGCCTCTTTCATCAGGCGCAGGTGTTTGGAGATGGCCGGGCGGCTTACCGGCAGGCCGGCGGCCAGCCGTCCGACAGGCTGGGGGCCGGCGCGCAGCAGGTCGACCAGCGCCAGCCGGGTGGGGTCGGCAAGAACCTGAAGGGTCGCTTGGTAACTCATTGGATACGGTAACTGTAAGGTTACCAAGGTCGCCTGTCAACCAGTT
>DASTUJ010000063.1 GCA_035759705.1 Actinomycetota bacterium
CTGCCGGTCCCCGGCGGGCAGGCGCAAAGCCAGGGTGCCAGTCGGCGTGAGGAAGCTGAACATGTTGCCGTTCGCCGACGTGTAGGGCAAGGTCTTGCCCTTCACCTCAACTCCGGCCTGTGTCGCAACCAGCTTGTCGTAAAGCTCGACCTTATCGGCCGGGACGGACATTAGCCGCTGGCGGGGGAGGTCCTCTTCGCTGCCATCTGCTCCAGCGTCGGCATCTTGATGTTGCGAGCCAGGCCCAGGACCTTCAAGCCGCTGATGAACCAGGCGCTGGGGTCGAACTGGAACTTGCCGAGGCCGTGCTTGTAGCTGGTGGGGAAGGCGTGGTGGCTGTTGTGCCAGCCTTCGCCGAAGCTCAGCAGCGCCATGATCCAGTTGTTGGTGGATTCGTCCTTGCTCTTGAAGGGACGCTTCCCGTAGAAGTGGCAGATTGAGTTGATGCTCCAGGTGATGTGGTGCAGGAAGAAGATCCGGGCAAGGCCGCCCCAGATCAGTGCAGTTAGACCGCCGAGCCAGGTACGGGTGACCGCCAGGCCGATGAGGCCGGGGAGCACGATGGAGATGGTGGCCCAAAGCGGGAAGGTCTTGCTGACCTTGAGGATCGCCTTGTCGGCGATCAGGTCCGGGGCGAACTTGCGGATGTTCGTCTTCTCCGGGCTGAAGAACCAGCCGGTGTGGGCGTGCCAGAGGCCGGCGATGATGCCCTTGACGCCTTGGGCCTCTGCGAGGTGGGGGGAGTGGGGGTCGCCGGGCTTGTCGGAGTATGCGTGGTGGCGGCGGTGGTCGGCCACCCAACTGACTACTGCGCCCTGAAGGGCCATGGAGCCGGCGATGGCGAGAGCAAGTTTGACGGGCTTGACTGCTTCAAAGCTTCGGTGGGTGAGCATGCGGTGGAAACCGACTGTGATTCCCATGCCCGTGATCACATAGAAGATGAAGAAGAGTGAGAGGTCCAGCGCCTTGATGCCGTGGTCCCAAAGAAGGGGGATGCCGATGGCTGCTCCTGCGAAGGGGAAGATCGTGACCAGCAGGGTGAGCCTGCGTTCGATCTTGAGGGTGCGGCCGGAGTGCCGCTCGGTGATCGGTTTGATGCTGGGACGCGGTGGGGCAGGGGAGACGGCCGTTTCCATTGAGCACTTCCTCTCAGTGCGAGTGCGGTGTGGCGGTTAACTTACGCTTCCGTAACCTACGATACAGTAAGTCTTCGTTGTGGCTACCCGATTTGGATTGTTTTTAGCCCAGAAACGACAAAATTAACGAGAACTTTAGGGGAATCCTTCTGGAGCGCCTCGGCTGGGTAGATGTAACACTGACTTCCTGCGTTACACGGACTTTGGGAGGTCCCCTTGGGAGTAGCTGAAAGGCAGGAAAAGCTCCGTCGCCGCATGGACAGTGAGGGTGTCGACGCCCTGCTGGTCAGCAACATGACCAACGTCCGCTACCTGACCGGATTCGCCGGCTCCAACGGATACGTCTTCCTGACCCGCGACGCCACCCACTTCTACAGCGACGGCCGCTACGCCACCCAGGCGAGCGAAATGGTCAAGGAAGCCGAGATCCACATCGCCCCGTCGCATGCGGCGGTGGTCGAAGAGCTGAACGGCTTCACCAAGTCACAAAAGCTCTCCCGAGTCGCCTACGAAGCCACCCACGTCACCGTCAGCAGCCGGGGCGCCGCCTGGGAGCCGCCGCCCGGCCTGGACAAGGTGATGAGCTACTTCGAGGGCGCCGAGCTGGTCCCCGGCGAGGGCTGGGTAGAGGAGCTTCGCAAGATCAAGGACGCCGAGGAGATCGCCTCCCTCCGGGCTGCCGCCCAGCTGGGCGACGAGGGTTTCGCCTTCATCCTCGACAAGATCAAGCCGGGCGTCCGGGAGATCGACCTGGCGCTGGAGCTGGAGTTCTTCCTCCGGTCGAAGGGTTCGGAAGGGGTCTCGTTCGACCCCATCGTCGCCGCCGCCGAGCGCAGCGCCCTCCCTCACGCCCGGCCGACTGAGCGCACGGTTGAGAAGGGCCGCTACGTGCTGTTCGACTTCGGGTGCAGGATCGACGGCTACTGCT
>DASTUJ010000064.1 GCA_035759705.1 Actinomycetota bacterium
GACAGCCTTCTTGAGGTCAACGGAAAGATGTACCGGTTCGTCGACACCGCCGGCATCCGCCGCCGGGCGAAGACCCACGAGGTGGAGATCTACAGCGCCAGCCGCACCCGCCAGGCGATCGCCCGGGCCGACCTGGCGATCCTGGTCGTCGACGCCGACGAGGGCGCTGCGGCGCAGGACCAGCGGATCGCCCGCCAGGTGGCCGACGCCGGCGTCGGCTGCATCATCGCTCTGAACAAGTGGGACAAGATCGAGGACGAGGAGATGGCCAAGATCACCGAGAGGACCGTGGCCGACCGCCTGCAGTTCGTCGACTACGCCGCTCTCATCCGCACCTCGGCCCTCACGAAGAGGGGAGTGGGCAAGATCTTTCCGCAGATCGACCACGTCCTTCAGGCCCGGAAGCGCCGGGTCCCGACCTCGACCCTGAACGACCTGATCCACGAGGCCCAGCAGCGGACTCCGCCGCCGAGCGTCGGCGGCAAACACGCCAAGGTCCTCTACGCCACTCAGGCCGAGACCTCGCCGCCCACCTTCGTGCTGTTCACCAGCGCGGTCCTGGCGGTCTCCTGGGAGCGGTTCATCGAGCGCCGCCTGCGGGAGGAGTTCGACTTCACCGGCAACCCGATCAAGATAATCGTGAGGGAGCGGGTACGAGAAGAACGCACTTAGCACTACAATCGAAGCTTCGGGACGTAGCGTAGTTTGGTAGCGCATCCGGCTGGGGGCCGGAAGGTCGTCGGTTCAAATCCGGCCGTCCCGACTGGCAAAACGCCTAACGATTCACCCGCACCGTTCAGGCATAGGTTTAGTTCCACGCCCGCTGGCCAAACAAAAGAGTGAGGCGGTGCGAGAATAGGCCTGTCAACGATCCAAGATCGCATCCTAGGGAGGGTTCCATGGCTGATGAAGAAAGCGGCAAGAGCAAGCCGATGATCGAGACCATCATGAACGTCCAGGGAAACAAGAAGTTGGGGCCCCCGCCGGACCGCAAGAAGAACAACGAGAGGATCCTGGCGGCTTACGCCGATCGCCCCGAGACCCGTGACCCCAAGTACATGGAGGGCATGGAGCGGAGCATGAACGAAGAGCCCAAGTCTCTCGGCGAGCGCATCGACGAAGACCAGTTCTAAGCCGCAGCTGCACAGCCCCATCTCAGATTTGAGCAGCATCCAAAATCAGGGCGCCCATGGCGCTCTGATTTATGTTGCGATCGGGGCCTCCGACGTCGTGGGCGAAGGGGCCGACAAACCCGACACCGAGGCCTGGCCCATCGTGATCTACGAGCGGCTCCCCAAGGGAACCGTGATCCACCGCCTGGGCGTGTCGGGGAGCACCGCCGAGGAGGCCACAGTCGAGCAGCTGCCGGCAGCCGAGACGCTCGAACCGAATCTGGTGACGATCTGGCTGGCGATCAACGACATCCGCAACCAGGTTCCGCTCGAGACCTACCGCAAGTCCCTTGATGAGATCGTCAGGCGCATGACCGACACCGGTGCCCAGGTCTTCGTCGGCAACGTTCCCGACCTCCGCGGGATCCCCGAGCTGGCTGAGAGCTACCGGCCCGACCAGCTGACCGCGTTCACCGCGGAGTGGAACGCAACCATCGCAGAGGTGGTGCTGGCCAACGGCGCCCACCTGGTCGACCTGCAGGAGGCCTCCGAGGGCATGGAACAGGAGGAGATGCAGGTTCTCATCAGCGAGGATCGATTCCACCCGTCGACGCTGGGGCACGTCGCCCTGGCGGAGATCTTCCTCCACCACATCGAATCCGCTTTTTAGCCCCCGCTTCGTTCGCGCCCGGCACTACAATTGGGCCCACACCTGTGAGCTTTCCAGGTCTTAGGTTCTTGAAGCGGACGGAGGCGACCTCGGTGAACGCAGAATCGGAAGAGGTCGTCCTCGACCGGGTGCTGACCATCCCGAACATCATCACCACCGGCCGCTTGATCCTCATCCCGATCTTCGGGTGGGCGTTCCTCACCGGTGACCGGGACACACTGGCGCTGATCCTGCTGATGATCCTCGGCACGACCGACTGGCTGGACGGTTTTGTCGCCCGGGCCACCGGACAGGTGTCCAAGCTGGGCAAGCTGCTCGACCCGGTGGCCGACCGGCTGGCGATATTCGTCGTTCTGGTCGCCCTGACCTTCCGCGGCGTGGTTCCCTTCTGGATCGCCGGAGTGCTGCTGTTCAGGGACTTGATCGTCTCGATCGTCTTCCCGATCCTGGAGGCCAAGGGGTTCCCGCGAATTCCCGTCAACCGGACCGGCAAGTGGGCCACTGCATTTATCTTTAGCGGTATGGCATTAGCCGCCGCCAGTGTCCTGGAGTCCCTGGAGGACTTCGCCGCCCCCGCCTCCCTGGCCTTTTTGGTCGTCGGGGCCGTGCTCTACTACGTCGCCGGCTACTTCTACTACACAGAGATCCGAAAAATTCTCGACGCGAGGGCTGCCGTTTGATGCAGCTGGGCAAGCGGAAAGCCGGGATTGCGGGGGTGGTCGCGGTGATGGTCCTGGGCGGTTGGATGGGCGCATCGGCGGTCGCCAGCGCCGGTGAGGTTGCGGGCGGCACGGTAGTGGGAGGGGTCCCGGTGTCCGGCCTGGAGGCGTCCGAGCTCATGAGCCGCCTGGCGCCCGCCGCACGGGCGCTCGAGCGCCGCCCGATCACCCTGGTGGTCGGAGACCGCCAGTGGGTACGCTCACCCGAGAGCATGGGGGTGTCGGTCGACCTTCGAGCCAGCGCCGAGCAGGCTTTTATGGCGGGCCGCAGCAGCTCGTTCGTCTGGATGATGAGAAGCCTGGGCGGCGGGCAGCAGAGCCTGGGGTGGGAGCCCCGGGTCGACCAGGACAGATTCGACAAGGCAATGGAGCAGCTGGCCGCACAGGTCAAATCGGAAGCCTCCAACGGCGACTTCTCCGTCGCAGGAGCCACTGTTACCGTGAAGCCGCCGACCAAGGGCTACGAGCTACGTGCTGGGCCGGCGCGGAAGATGCTGCTGCAGGCTGCCCTGCGCCCCACCTCCACCGATTCGCTGAAGCTTCCGGTCAAGGTCACCAACCCGGAGATCGACACCAAACAGCAGGAGCGCGTCAAGCAGCAGGCCGAGAACATCCTCAAGGCGCCCATCGCCTTCGTCCACGAGGGCAAGACCTTCACGGTTGCCGCCGACAGGATTGCGCCCGCCCTGAAGGTCAAGGTCATCGACGAGCCGGGCAAGGCGAAGGGCAGCACGCTGGTGCTCGAGGCGGACCCCGAGGTGCTGAAGGAGAAGATCGTGGCGGCTGCGCCGGAGGTGAACCGCCCGGCGAAGGACGCAACCTTCACCGTGGCCGGGGACAAGGTGAGCATCCAGCCGAGCCAGAACGGCGCCAGCGTCGAAACCGGCCCGGCGGCCGCTGCGCTGGTCGCTCTCGGTTCCGGCGAGCGTAGGCCCATCGCCCTGACCTCGGTCGTCCAGCCTGCCGGGCTCACCACCGACGCGGCGTCCAAGCTCGGAATCAAGCAGCGCATCTCCCAGTACACAACCGTTTTCGACGCCCGGAACGCCCCCCGCGTCGGGAACATCGACCGGATGGCGTCGGCTATGGACGGCAAGGTCCTCAAGCCCGGCGAAACGTTCTCCCTGAACGACGCTACGGGTGAGCGCACGGTGGCCAACGGCTACCAGGAGGCCGGCGTGCTGGTCGACGGGGAGCTTGTGCCCGGCATCGGGGGCGGTGTGTGCCAGGTGGCGACCACGCTGTTCAACTCGGTGTTCTCCGCGGGCCTCGACGTCGTGCAGCGCAGCAACCACAGCCTGTTCGTCTCGGCCTACCCGACGGGTAAGGACGCGATGGTCAACTTTCCATCGCAGGACCTCAAGTTCAAGAACGACACCGAGTTCGGCGTGCTGGTGAAAGCCAGGGTCTCGGCCCGGGAGCTGACGGTCAGCCTCTACTCGTCCCCGCTGGGCCGAACGGTGAGTGAGACGACCTCGCCCCAGACCAACCCGAAGCTTCCGGAGGTCAAGTACATAGACGACCCGGCCCTGCCCAAGGGCACCGAGGTGGTAGCAGCCGAAGGCAAGCCCGGGTTCGACGTCACGGTCACCCGCAAGGTGATGGAAGGCAGCAAGGTGCTGCATTCTGATAACTTCGTGTCCAAGTACCGTCCGTGGAAGCGAGTGATCAAGAGGGGGACGGGCCCTGCCGCTCCGCCGGCTCCGGCGCCCGCTCCGCCTACAGATCCCTCAGCAACACCGGCAGCACAACCAACAGCCAGTCCGGCACCGTCCGCAAGTCCCGGGGCTCGGTAAACAGGAGGAGCACTAGATGTCGAACGTCCCGCAAGACCTGCGCTACACCCGTGAGCACGAGTGGGCCCGCCTCGAGGATGACGGGCGGGTGACCGTGGGCGTGACCGACTTTGCCCAGGAGCAACTGGGGGACGTTGTGTTCCTGGACCTGCCGAACCCCGAAGACGAGGTCGAGGGCGGGGAGCCGCTGGGCGAGGTCGAGTCCACCAAGTCGGTCTCCGACCTCTACTCTCCCCTGACGGGCAAGGTCGTGGAGATCAACGCCGAGTGCAAGGAGAACCCCGCCGCGGTCAATCAGGACCCGTACGGCGAGGGCTGGCTGCTGGTCGTGGAGCCGGCGGACCCGTCGGACTTCGAAGCGCTGCTCTCACCCGAGGATTATGAGAAGTTCCTGGAGGAAGAGGCGGGCGAAGGGGACGAGGCGTAGCCCTCCCCGGTTTCGACCTTCTCCGCAGCCCCGCAGGGGGGGCGGCGGAGAACATGGCCGTAGACGCAGCCCTGCTGGCGTGGGCCGTCCGCACCCACCCTCAGCGGCCCGTCCTGCGCCTGTATAGCTGGGCGCGGCCCACGCTCTCGCTCGGCGTCCACCAGCGGGTCAGCGACGAGCTGGTGACCAGGTGCGCCGAACACAACGTCGACGTCGTCAGGCGGCCCACCGGAGGGACGGCGGTTCTTCACGGCGGCGACCTCACCTACAGCGTGGTGGCGCCCACCGCCGGGAGGGGGGTCCTGGAGGCCTACTCGTGGGTTGCGGAAGGATTGATCGCCGGACTGGAGCTTCTGGGCATCCCGGCCGAGGCCGGCAGCCGGGGGACCGGACCGTCCGGCGCCCCCGCTCTGGACTCCCGATCCGCCTGCTTCGCCACTACAGTCGGCGCCGACTTGAAGGTGAGAGGTTCCAAGATATGCGGCAGCGCCCAGGTGAGGCGTTCGGGATGGTTCCTGCAGCACGGCTCGATCCCCGTGGCGGACGGCCGCCCGCTGACCGCAGACCTGCTGCGCCACCCCGGCCGCAACGACTCCACATGCATCGACCTGATCCGCCCGGGTACCACAACCGGCGAGCTGGCCGGCGCGCTGATCGATGGATTCGAGAGCCGCTGGGGAAGGTTTCGGGAGGTGAAAATCGAGAAGTTTTCGCCCGGCAATCGGGAGGTGAAGCCTTCATCCGAGCTTATACTTGCTTAACCCTCTAGTATTCCTTTAGCTGGATCCTTCAGGAGGTCGACCGAATGTACTGTCACAACTGCGGAACACGTAATCCCACCGGGGCTAAATTCTGTGGTGCCTGTGGCAACACACTTAAGCCGGCCGACGCCGCAGAGACCACTATCTCGTTCATCCCGGAGGTCCCCACCTACGAGACCGAGGAGGTCAGCTTCCCGGTCGAGGAGATCGAGGAGGGCAAGGCAGTCCTCGTGGTGAAGAAGGGCCCCGAGGCAGGCACGAACTTCTTCCTGGAGAAGGATGTCGTCACCTGCGGGCGGGACGCCGCAAGCGACATCTTCCTGGACGACGTCACCGTCTCCCGCCGCCACGCCGAGATCCGCCGGGACTCCAGCGGCTTCAAGATCGTCGACTCGGACAGCCTGAACGGCACCTTCGTCAACCGGAACCGCGTGGACAGCGCAGCGTTGAAGAACGGTGACGAGATCCAGATCGGCAAGTTCAAGCTGGTCATCTTCACGGAAGGCAACCCGACCTAAATTGAAGGCCGAACGCAGCTACCGCAACTACATGACCATCGGCGACGTCATCAAGACCCTCGCCGAGGAGTTCCCCGATGTCACCCTCTCCAAGGTCCGGTTCCTGGAGGCCGAGGGGCTGATCGAGCCGGAAAGGACCCCCTCCGGCTACCGCCGCTTCTACCAGGAGGACCTGGCCAAGCTCAGGTACATCCTTCGCCTGCAGCGGGACCACTTCGTGCCGCTGAAGGTCATCCGCAAGCGCCTGGAGCACTTCGACCCCTCGGAGGCCCCCGACAACGAAGCTCCTGAAGCGCCGGCGCCGCCTCCGATCCGCGCAGCCAAGGACGAGAACGAGTTGGAGACACTCGAGGGCGGCCTGAGCCTCAGCCTCGGCGAGTTCGTCAACGCCACCGGAATGACGGAGGAGGAGGTAAAAGAGCTGGAGGACTACGGGCTGGTTCACTCCCACCCGCTGCCCGCCGGCGGCTCCTACTTCGACGAGGACGACCTGCTGGTGGCCAAGCTTGCCAAGGACTTTGCCAAGTTCGGGATCTATGCCCGCCACCTACGGATGTACAAGAACTTCGCCGAGAAGGAGGCCGGGTTATTCGAGCAGGTTGTGATCCCGCTCTCCCGGGCCGGCGGGGAGAGCCGAAAGGGCGTCAGCCAGTCGTTGAACGACCTGGCGAAGCTCTCCCGGAGGTTGAAGCAGGTAATGCTCAAGTCAAGGCTGAAAGACTACCTCTCCAGCTAGTGCCGCTCCCCACCCGCTGACCTTGAAGCTCGTAGCCGTCTGGCTTGCCGTTGCGGCTCTGCTCCCCGGGCCCTCCGAGGCGCTTGCCCAGACGCCGGCAACCCCCCAGGTGATTCAAACCT
>DASTUJ010000065.1 GCA_035759705.1 Actinomycetota bacterium
CAAGTACACCCATCATGCGTGCCATCATGAATCCGACGAACGGTATCCCGAGCAGAAGTCCGTCGAGGAAATAGGCGCCGAACCGCCTCGCCCATGAGGCGGCTTCAACCATCGGTGAAGCAGGGTAAGCAAAACCAGCCGTCGACATTGGAACTCCATTCGGTTGCCCGCCCCGCGGTTACCTCGATGGTAGTCCTACTGGAAGCATTTGGCTAGCTATTTTCCACTCTGCGTGTTCATGCGCACACAATAAGTGGAGGGAAGGCCCGCCTAGGTCAAGGGGGGCTGGTTCTGCGTCGGTGGTTGCGGCGCCAGCGGGACGGTGCGGCCCACGACCGCCTCCTTGCGGACCACGTAGGTGGATGCCAGCTTGTCGCCCAAAGACTGGTGCCTCTCGTCCCAGAGAGGCCAGAGGCCGTTCAGGATGGTGACCAACCAGCCGATGTAGGGGACGCCTCCGCCGATCGGGTAGACGACCGCGCGCTTGAAGGCCGCCCCCATGTCGCAGCGGGAGCCGTCGTCCTTTATGACCTTGATCCCAAAGGCCATCTTGCCCAGGGTCCGCCCGAGACCTCCGTGCATGAGGATGAAGTAGAGAGCGCCGAGGATCGTCCCAATCAGGCCGAACATGACCATGTCCCCGGTCATGTTCTCCATGACCCTGGTCATCTCGGCCTCACTGGGCTCGGCGCCGTCGAGCAAGCCGGCATCGGAGAACTCGCTCATGACCTTGCCGAAGGCGAATATGCCGGTCGGGATCCCGAGAATGATGTTGTCGATAATCAGTGCCCCGAAACGCCTGCCCCACGAGGCTACTTCGACAACCGGCGCAGCAGCAGGAGTTTCTGGAAAGCCTGAAACCGTCACGTTTTCTCCGATCTTGGACCAGCCTGAGGGTGCTTCGATGGTAGCGGCGCGGTTACCGTTTGACTAGGGCAGCAGCCACTTTGGGGCTGCACCTCGGTTAGGTTGGAGGTACTCGCACTCTACCCAGAAAGCTCCCAATCCCCATGTCCGACGCCTCCGGCAACAAGCCGAACCGCCTGGTCGACGAGACCAGCCCCTACCTGCTCCAGCACGCCTACAACCCGGTCGACTGGTATCCGTGGGGGCCCGAGGCGCAGGAGAAGGCCGCCGCCGAGAACAAGGCGCTGTTCATCTCGATCGGCTACGCCGCCTGCCACTGGTGCCACGTCATGGAGCGCGAGTCGTTCGAGAACCCCGAGACCGCCAAGGTGATGAACGACAACTTCGTGTGCATCAAGGTCGATCGGGAGGAGCGCCCCGACATCGACGCCATCTACATGGACGCGGTGCAGGCGCTGACCGGGCACGGCGGATGGCCGATGAGCGTGTGGGCCTCCCCCGACGGCATCCCGTTCTATGGCGGCACCTACTTCCCCCCGATCGACCGCCCCGGCCTCCCTGCCTTCAAGCGGGTCCTGGAAGGCATCAGCAAGGCGTGGGCGGAGAACGGCCCGGCGATCCTGGAGGAGGGCAAGGAGCTGGTCCGCAGGATCGGAGAGGCAAACCGGCCGCCCAAGTCGGAAGGCAACCTGGAGCCCAGGCTGCTCTCGGAGGCGGTCGACACGCTGGCCCGGGTCTTCGACCGCAAGAACGGCGGGTTCGGCGGCGCCCCCAAGTTCCCGCAGCCTCCGGTGCTGGATTTCCTGCTCCGCCAGGCCGGCGCCGGCAACCCGACCGCCCGGGAGATCGTATCCATCACGCTGAAGAAGATGGCCTACGGCGGCATCTACGACCAGATCGGCGGCGGGTTCGCCCGCTACACGGTCGACGCCAACTGGCTGACGCCGCACTTTGAGAAGATGCTCTACGACAACGCCCAGCTCACCCGGCTCTACACCCGGGCCTGGCAGCTCGACCACTCGCCGCTCTACAAGCGGGTGGTGGGGGAGTCGCTGGAGTACCTGACCCGGGACATGCAGGATGCCAACGGCGGCTTCTACGCCAGCGAGGACGCCGACTCCGAGGGCCACGAGGGCAAGTTCTACGTGTGGAGCCACGACGAGTTCATGTCCATCGCCCCCGAGGCCGCCGAGTACTACGGCGTCACCTCCGGCGGGAACTTCGAGGGGTCGAACATCCTGACGGCGGCATCGGACGACCCCCCGCTCGAAGCCCGGCAGAAGCTGTTCGAAGCCCGAGCGGTCCGCATACGGCCGGGCCGGGACGAGAAGATCCTCACCTCGTGGAACGGCCTTGCGATATGCGCCTTCGCCGAGGCCGGCGCCGCCTTCGGCCGGCAGGATCTGATCGACGAGGGGGCCCGGGCGGCCCGGTTCCTGCTCGACAACGCCCGCAACGACGCCGGCCGCCTGATGCACTCGTACAAGGACGGCCAGGCCCGGGTGCTCGGCATGCTCGAGGACTACGCCTACCTGGCCGAGGGGGTACTGGCGCTGTGGGAGGTCACCTTCGACCCTCAGTGGATCGAGGCGGCCAAGGAGCTGACCGCAACCATGCTGGATCTGTTCTGGGACCTGGAGAACGGCGGCTTCTTCAGCACCGGCTCCGATCACGAAAAGCTCATCCTGCGGCAGAAGGAGATCATCGAAAGCGTCACGCCGTCGCCCAGCGCGGTGGCAGCCCTGGTCATGCAAAGGCTGGCCCTGCTGACCGGCGAAGAGGAGCTGACCGCCAAGGCCGAGACCGTGATGAAGGGGGCCTCCGCCTACATGGACCGGGTTCCCCAGGCCGTATGCAGCTTTCTGTCCGCCCTGGACTTCTTCGTGTCGACCCCCAAGGAGATCGTCGTGGTCGGCGCGCGGCCTGAGGCCGACCCCCTGATCGAGCAGATCTGGTCCCGCTTCCTGCCCAACAAGGTGGTGGCGGGGTCCCCGCCGGGGATCGCATCGCCCCTGCTGGAGGACAAGGTCGCAATCAGGGACCAACCGACGGCGTACGTCTGCGAACACTTCGCCTGCAAAGCCCCGACCTCAGACCCGCAGGTCCTGGCACAGCAGCTGGCATAAGCGCCGTATCAGCCAACCTTCGAGGCCGTTTGGCGGGGTGATACGCCGCTAGGGAACTGTTTCGGGCTCGGACACCGGCTCCGGGTCCGGCTCACCCAGCAGGTCGTTGACCTCGTCGGTGATCAGCCTCGCCTGCTTCTCGTAGGTCAGGTAGGACCGAGCCCACTCCAGCATCACAACGAACCGGTTGCGGAAGCCGATCAGAAACCAGATGTGGACCAGCAGCCAGCACAGCCACGCCACGACACCGGATAGCTGCAGGCCCCGGATGTCGGCCACGCCCGAGCCCCGGCCGATGGTCGCCAGCGTGCCCTTGTCCAGGTAGTGGAACGGCTTGCGCTCCCCGCCGCTCAGCGCCAGCTCGATGTTCTCGGCTGCGTGGCGGCCCATCTGCATCGCCGCCGGCGCCACGCCCGGGACCGGCTTGCCGTTTTGCTGGAGGCTCGCCAGGTCGCCGATTACGTAGACCCGGTTGTCGTCCGGCAGCGTCAGGTCGGGGTTGACCAGGACCCGGCCGGCCTTGTCGAGCGGCACGCCGAGCGTCTTTGCCAGCGGTGACGCCGCCACGCCCGCGGCCCAAAAGACGTTGTGGGTGAAGATGTGCTCGTCGCCGATGCTGACGCCGGTCTCGTCGATGCAGGTCACCTGGGCGTTGACCCTCACCTGGACACCGAGCCGCAGAAGCTGGGCCCGGGCCTTCTCTGACAGCCTCGGCTTCATCGCCGGCAGCACCCGGGGGGCTCCCTCCACCAGGATCACCCGGGCGGCACGGGGGTCGATGTGGCGGAAGTCGGACCGAAGGGTGTGCCGGGTGATCTCCGCCAGGGCCCCGGCCAGCTCGACCCCGGTCGGGCCGGCGCCAACAATCACGAAGGTCATCCACCGGTCCCGATGGTCCGGGTGGGTCTCTCGCTCAGCCGCCTCGAAGGCGAGGAAGATCTTGCGCCTCATCTCCAGGGCGTCGCTGATGGTCTTGAGCCCCGGAGCGTGGGCCGCCCACTCCTCGTGCCCGAAATACGAGTGGGTGACGCCGGTGGCCAGGATCAGGTGGTCGTAGTCGACCTCCCCGTCGACCAGCAGCACCTTGCGTGCCTCCCGGTCCACCCCGACCACGTTGCCCAGGATCACGTCGGCGTTGTGCTGGCGCCGCAGGATCCGGCGAATGGGGGCTGCGATCTCACTCGGGTTCAGCGAGGCGGTGGCGACCTGGTAGAGCAGGGGCTGGAAGACGTGGTGGTTGCGCCGGTCGACGACGGTCACGTCCACCGGCGCGTCGGCCAGCGTCTTGACGGCGTCCATGCCGCCGAAACCGCCTCCGACTATCACTACCCTGCTTCGGCTGCTCGCGGGATTTCCTCCTGGCTCCATGGGAACGACCTACCCCATCGAGCGTAGCAGCAGGCTCCGTCTAGTCCTGGCCCTCGTCCTCGTCGCCCTCGTCGGGGACCCGCCCGACGCCGGTGAGCTTGCCCTGGTAGGTGCCTACGAACTTGATCGGCGGAATCAGGGTGCTCTGGAACTGGATGTATCCGGAGGCGCCCGAGTAGATGCCGGTGCCGCCGGTGACCACGCAGATGCTGGACGCTGCTCCGTCCCCCGCGACCTTGGTGACCCCGGTGTCCTTGCAGAACAGGTCACCGTTCTTCGTGTGCTGGACGACGTCGGCGGTGTAGGCCACCACGCCGGTGGTCGCGGTCTGGGCCGTGGGGATGATCGAGGTGCCGGTGAGGGTGAACGGACCGACGACGTCGCCGGTCGACCTTCCGGCCGTGCACAGAGCGACCGGCGAGGTGCAGGCCGGTGGAGCGATGCGCTCGCTCCGGAACTCTCCGGAAATCGTCAGGTTCCGAGCCGAAACCGGAACCATGCCGGCCAGGAACATCGCCACTACGCCGGTCAGGATCACCGTTCGGCGCCCGGTTCGCCGGCTAAGGAAATCGCTCATTTCAGCCCCCTTTGAAATTTGCCTGGGGGAAATCCTCCTACTCGGCGGGGTCTAAATCCAGACCCAAGTCCGGTTTAGGTGAGCGACAGGGCGTAGGGCTTGAAGCCGTTCTCCTCCAGAAGCGCGATCACGCTCTTCACGTGCTCCGGCCCCCGGGTTTCCAGCTGCATGGTGATCTCGACGTCGCCCAGAAGCCGGTTGGCCACGCCGTCCCGGCGGTGCTCGACGCCGATGACGTTGGCGCCGGAATCGGAGATCACCCCGGAGAGCCGGGTGAGTTCGCCGGCCCGGTCGGGAAGCTGGGTGGCGAAGGAGAGGAACCTGCCCGCGGTTCCCATGCCGTACCGGATCACCCTCAGCAGCAGCAGCGGGTCGATGTTGCCGCCCGACAGCAGGACCACCACCGGGTACGTGACGTCACAGTCGCCGTTCAGCAGCGCCGCCACGCCGGCGGCCCCCGCCGGCTCGACGATCATCTTGGCCCGCTCGGCGATCAGCAGGAGCGCTTCCGCTATCTGCTCGTCGTTGACGGTGACGATCTCGTCGACAAACGACTGGACGTGGGTGAGGCAGATCGCTCCGGCCTGGCGTGCGGCGAGCCCGTCGGCGACGGTCGACAGGGTGTCGAGCGGTATCACCGCGCCGTTCTCCCACGCCCGGCTGACGCTGGCCGCCCCTTCCGGCTCCACCCCGATCACCTTGATCGACGGCTTCAAAGCTTTAGCGGCACACGCGACTCCGGAGATCAACCCGCCGCCCCCGACCGGGACGATGATCGTCGCGGTCTCGGGAAGCTGTTCCAGGATCTCCAGCGAGATCGTGCCCTGCCCGGCGATAACGTCGGCGTGGTCGAAAGGGTGGATCATCACGGCGCCGGTGTCGGCGGCGAACCGCTCGGCGGCGTGGAAGGCCTCGTCGTAGATGTCGCCCTCGAGAACCACGTGGGCGCCGTAGCGGGAGGTGGCTTCGACCTTGGGGATGGCGGCCCCCTCGGGCATGTAGACGGTGGCTTCCACCCCGAGAAGCTGGGCGGCGAGTGCCACCCCCTGGGCGTGGTTGCCGGCGCTGGCGGCGACGATGCCCCTTGCGCGCTCGGCGTCGTCCAGGCGGGCGATGCGGTTGTAGGCGCCGCGGATCTTGAAGGCTCCGGTGCGCTGGAGGTTCTCGCACTTCAGGTAGACGGTGCCGCCGCAGCGGTCGGAGACCGCTCGGGAGAGCTCCAGAGGAGTCTCCTCGGCGACGCCCTTCAGCAGGGTCCGGGCCTCACGAACCTCGTCGATGCCAACCAACTTCATCTCTTCTCCAAACGCTGAATGCTCGAATCGTACGGGGCTTATGCGCACCGGCCGGGCACCAAAATGCTGCCGGGGACGAGCTTGCGGCTACCAAGGATACCCGACGAGCCTCGGCCGGTCGGTCAGATCTCCCGGCGGCGGAAGCTCCAGATCGCCAGGGCCAGGATGCCGGCCACCCACGACACGGTCCACGCCAAGTAGGCCGGGGAGGGCGGGGTGAGCGAGAAGAACGGGAAGTTTGCGATTCCGTCGGCGCCCTGGGCCCGGGCCATGGCGATGAGGGCAGCCGGCTCCAGGCTGTAGACCGCGCCCTTCCACATCCCGTCGGTTGGGATCAGCAGGCGGGTGACCGTCCCGCCGGTGACGAGTGCGCCGACGTTGAACTGCCGGCCGAGTGAGATCGCCACCCCGCCCATCCAGGCGAGCATGAACCCGCCTAGCACGATCACCCCTCCGGCGATCGGCGCCATGCGGGTCGAGATCAGCAGGGCGAGGCTGAGGATGACCACTGTCTCCGCCACCATGTAGGCGATGAACGAGAGCGGGTGGGGCGGCCCGTAGCCGGTGGTGAGCCGGACGACCGCGAACTCCGCCAGGCTGGCGACGGTCACGTACACGGTAGCCAGGACGACCAGCCCCAGCCACTTGCCGAGCAGGAACTGCGCCCGGCTGACCGGGCGGGTCAGGACCGCAAGCGCGGTGCCGGTCTCGATCTCCCCGGCGATCGCCGGCACCGTGAAGAACACGGCGCTGAGGGCCAGGACGAAGCTGTAGGCGAACATGATGAGGATCAGGATGAAGGAGGTGGCGCCTCTGATGTCGCCCTCCGAGGCCTCGGCCATCCCGGTTTCCACCAGGCGGTTGAGCCCGATCGCGCTGAGGATCAGCACCAGTACCGTCAGGGCGGCGAGAACCCAGACGACCTTCTTGCGGATCGACTCCCGAATGGTGAGCTTGGCGAACAGCAGGATCTTCTTCACGAGTGGTCCAGCAGCTGGATGAACCGCTCCTCCAGGGTCTGCCGGCCCCGCTCGACCGAGTGGACCCGGGCGCCCGCACGGACCAGCTCGGCGACCAGATCCGGCACCCGTTCGGGTGTTACGCCGACCACGGTCAACAGGTCATCCGACCAGGAGGCGGTCCCGAAGGGGGCGATCGCCTGCATGCCGGCCTCGTCCAGGTCGGTGACCCGGATGCGGACCTCGCCCGAGCCCAAAAGCTCCTGCATCGTCCCCGACGCCACGACCCGGCCACGTTCGACCACTGCGACCCGGTCGCAGACCTGTTGGACCTCACTCAAAAGGTGGGAGTTCAAAAACACGGTGGTGCCCCGGTCGCGGAGGGAGACAATGATGTCCCGAACCTCCTTGCGCCCGACTGGGTCGAGCGCCGACGTCGGCTCGTCCAGGAACACCAGCTCCGGCTTGCCCAGGAGGGCGACCCCGAGTCCCAGGCGCTGCTGCATGCCTTTGGAGAAGGTGACCACCCGGTCGTTCGCCCGGTCGGCGAGCCCCACGGTGACGAGGGCTTCCTCGGTTTCGGCCCTGCGCTCGGAGGAGGGGACATCGGCCAGCTCGCAGTGCAGGTTGAGGACCTCCAGGGCACTCATCCACGGCTGGTAGCGGAACATCTCGGGCAGGTAGCCGATTCGGCGCCGGGTCGCCACGTCGCCCACCGGCTTGCCGAGAACCCACGCTTTGCCGCTCGTCGCGTTGGACAGTCCCGTCAACAACTTCACCGACGTGGTCTTGCCGGCGCCGTTGGGGCCCAGGAAGCCGAAGATCTCTCCTCGGGGGACGGTCATCGACAGCTCGTCGACCGCACGCACAACACCGTAGGCCTTGGACAGGCCTACGGTGTGTATTGCTGCATCAGCCTCCGGGGCGGATTCCTCCAAGATCAGCGCATGGAGCGTGCTATCTCCAGCACCTCGTCCTGGGTGAGCGGTCCGGCTACCGCCCTGACCACCCCATCGATCTGCCAGACTACGCCGCTGCCGAAGCCGGTGTTGTCGCCGATTGCCAGGCCGGTTACGCCGTTGACGTCGACCTCCTCGGAGGTCGCCAGGTCGACCGGGATGGGAAGCGGGAGGGTGGCCGAGGGGTCACCGATCGCCTCGATCTCGGCCTTCAGGGTCGGCGACAGGTTCGGCAGGGTCATCAGTGCGTCCCTGAAATCGGCAACCGACGGTCCGTTGGAAGAGAGCACAGGCGACTTCATCTGCACGATCATAAGGTCGGGAAGGCTGTCGAGCATGCTCGCAACATCGGCCTGCTCCGGGGCGGCGGTTGCCTTGGCCGCCTGTTCGAGAGCCGCCCGGTCCTCCGCCGCATCGGCCGGTCCGCCGAAGATCTGGACCACGACCGGTCCCGCCTCCAGGAACAGGCTGCTGCCGTCCAGAGAAGGCGGCAGGGTGAAATCGTCGCCCTTGGCTGCCGCTTTGGCCTTTGCTGGGTCGAAGGTGAACGACCCCCGCCCGGGGCCGATCGTGTGGATGCGCTCGGCGCCCAGCCCTGAAGGAAGGTTGGCGGGAACCAACAGCTTGAGCCCGGTCCGCTGAGCTGCCTCGTCCAGGCTGGCGGCGGGGGCGTCCTCGGGCTCCTGCACAATCGCGATGTTTCCGTACTCGCTGAGATCGGGCAGGGAGTTCAGCGACTCCATGTCGACGGGAACTCCGACGATCCTGTCCGGCTCGAAGATCTTGATCAGGTTGCCGGCCACTCCGGTGCCGACGAGCATCAGGCCCATGAGGCTTACCAGGGCCAAACCGATAGCCGGCCGAAGTGCGCCGCGGGACCTAAGGCCGCTCAAGCGCCAGACGGGGGCGTTCGACGAGGCCGCCAGCGGGCTGAGACCCCGGCTCCTGAGGTTCTTCAGTGCGGCTGCCGGGTCGGCCGGAACCTTGCCGGCGCCCTCCATCAGGACGGCCGCCCTGCCGGCGTCGCCGACGATGGCGGCCGCCGTGGAGCGGCACCTTTCGCACGCCTGGAGGTGGGCCCGATCCGACTCGGGGAACGACTGCGGCTGGTCCAGCATGCGCCGGAGAACCCCTTCCGAAATGTGTCTCACTTTTGGACCTCCTTCAGCAGCCGGGCTTCCGCCCGCCGCAACATGGTTCCCACCTGTCCGACTCCAACTCCCAGGGCCGCAGCGGTCTCGGCGTAGGTCAGGCCGCTAGACCTCAAAGCAAGTACAGCAGCACTCTTTTTGGGCAACCGGGCCAGAGCCTCCCGGATCATCCGCTGGTCCTCGGAACGCTCCACCATCTCGTCGGCGCCCGGTTCCGACCGGGCCTCCCCGGCGTGGTTGTGCAGCTCCCGGCTCTCCCGGCGCTTACGGCCTCGGACCTGGTTCAAAGCGGCGTGGGTAGCCGCCCGGTGAAGCCAGGCCGGGGCGTAGTCCGCCATCGGTGAGTGCTTGCGGGAAAAGTCCAGGAACACCTCCTGGGCTACGTCCTCCGCCTCCGACCGGTCCCTGAGGACCCGGCCCGCGATTGAGACCACCCGCTGGTACTCGGCGTTGAAGAGCCGTTCGAATCCGTCGGTCATCGATCTCGACTTCCCTATCAGAGGGTAGGGCCCGGTGTTCCTAAGGGTTATCGATTCTGCGTCCATACCCCTACAGCACCGCCCAGGGCTGCATTGTGACAGCCGGGCCCTAAAAAGTTGTCACCCCTGCGATCTATGTTGAAGGCCACTTCCCATCGCCAAGGAACCACGGGAGGCTGTAATGGCTGAGTGCAAGACGTGCGGAGCAACCATCGAGGTACCCGAGGGTTGGTCGGTCGGGCCGGCGGTGCGGCGCCACTACTGGGAGGCGCACCCGGAGCGGATGCAGAAGACCCGGGCGGACAAACGGGCCGAGGAGGCTTTGCCCACGGCCAAGAAGGGCGGCCTGAAGAAGGTCAAGCCTGCGGAGGCGGCGGCAGCTGTTTGACCAGGGACTTCGGGGCGTACATGCGATAGCTGTCGGTTAGCAGCTCGGCGACCTCGTCCCAGTCAACGTTGGGGACGTCCAGCCGGATCGACACCCACCCTCGCGAGGCCACGTAGGCAGGAAGAACGAAACGGTCGGGCTCGGCCGCGACCATCGCCTGGTTCTCGCCGGGTGGCACCTTCAGTGATAGGACGGTCATCCCGTCACCCTGGTGATCCACCATGAACCAGGCAAAGGTGCGCTTGCGGACGGCAAATGCCGCGTGTTGCTTGAAAGGCACGACGGCGCACTCGGGAAGGGCCTCGGCCATGGTCTTCAGCCGGCCGAGAGGCTCTTCCTCCGGCAGCTCCACCCCTACAGGTAGAGGCCGGTTGTACCCTCGGTGCGGCCGGAGGCCACGGCGTGGATGTCGCGCTCCTTGACGGCGACGTAGTCCTCACCGCGGACGTCGAGCTCGTAGGCGTTCTCGGGACCGAAGAGGACCAGGTCGCCCACCTCGGCGGTCCGGACCATCGGACCGACTGCCACCACCTCGCCCCACACGGCCTTCTTGGTCTCGGAGTCGACGGTGGCCGGGATCAGGATCCCGCCTCGGCTCTTGCGGTCGCCGATCTCCTTGGGGGACCTGACCAGGATGCGGTCGGCGGTCATGCGGATGGACTGGCGCTGCGGTTCGATCGAAAGCCGCCTAACCCTCGGCGACTCTGAAACCTTCTTCTCGGCAAATGCCGGAGCTTGCGACGCATCCTGCTCTGAAATGGACATGGTTGTTCCTCACGGGTCTTACGGGGTCTGTCTTAAGCGTACCAAGCCAGGACCCCGGTAGATCGCCTAGTCTCGTTAAATCTGCGGATAGAGCGAGATCGAGGAGCGGAAATGGAGCCAACACTCCGGCAGGGGTGCGTCGTTGCGGTGTGGAGCGACGAGGAGGACACTTACGTCGCCATGATCGGCAAGGAGGAGGTCAGCGGCCTCAACCCGATTGCCCAGAAGCTGGCCACCAACGGGTGGGAGATCGTTTCCACGGCGGTGCTGACCAACGCCAGTTGGAGCAAGCCGGCCAAGCCGGAGGAGATCGGCCGGACCAAGTTCCTGACCGACAGCCTGGCCATCTTCATTAAGAGGTACGTGCCCGTCGCCGGCTGAAACTGGGTACTTTAGGCCCAACATTTGGGCATCATTCCCTATTTCCCTGGAGCACACGCTCGGGAAGAATCCGACGAACGGGTTTTCGGGAGATTGGGAGAACAAAATGCAGACCAGCAGCAGGCCGGCCATTCCGGTTGGATGGCGTCTTGGTCGTGCTTCCAGGGTTCCGCTGCCGGCAGGGAGTCTCACGGCGACCGTCGCAATCCTTTTGACGGCCGCCGCTTTGGCGGTCGCAGTCAACCTTGGAAGCGCCGGAGTTCGGGCGACGGGGGCCGCCTACGATGACTCCGGCTCGGAAGGGGTAATCGCCGAGGCAGCCGTTGCATCGCCCGCCGGCCTGGCGTTCGAGCAGCCGGTTGGGGCGCGGGCTCCGGTAAAGAACGTCGAGGTGACCAACCTGGGAACCGAGCCGCTCCATCTCGAGAAGGTTGCCATTGTCGACCCGAGCCAAAGCGGGACCGGGTTCGTGGTCAATGCCGGTTCCTGCGCCGCCGGAATCCCGGCGTTGGGAACCTGCACTCTGGGAATCGAGTTCCGTCCTCAAACGATCGGCCTACACAACGCGACCCTGAAGATCACACCGACAGGTTCGGCTCCAATGTCCGTCGCGCTGATGGCCGCCGCCACCGACTGAGTCGAATACCGGACTTTCGATTCCGCCGAAGCGCTCGATATCGGGTGCAAGGCCAGCCATTCGGGTGGACCTTCACTTCCCGGCCCACCCGAAATGGCGCCTTCGGAACTGGTGCCTAGACCGCGTCGTCGATCAGCCGCTCGTACTGCATACATACGTAGTGGGCGGCCAGCAGCCGTTCCGACGAAGGCCCCGGGCCTTCGCCTCCGGGCAGGGCGGTCAGGCCGTCGGCGGAGGCGCGGTCCAGCCTGGCACGCAGGTGGGACGCCGCGTGGGCGTCGAAGTCCTCGGCGACCCCCCGCTCCGCCTGCCCCTGCAGCCACGTTTTCAGCTCGGTGATGGCCGGGAGGATCGCCGGCCGCGGGGTTGGCGGCAGCCCGGCAGGAACATGCGCCGGGGCGGCGGGCCGCAGGCGGGACAGCAGCCGGGAGACCTGGCGCCGTTTCGGAGCGTCGTCGAAGTGCAGCGCGTCCACCTTGCGGTCGCCGCCCTCCGGCAGCACGACACTCAACGGTTCGGCGGCCAGTGTTCCACGTGACCCGCGCACCCTGACGACGAAAACCGTTCCCTTTGCAAGCGGCTGGGCCGCCATCTCCTCGAGCCGCCCGATGGCGTGCGCAGTCAGATCCGAGTAGGCAAGCTCGCAGCTGATCCGCTCCCCGGCGCCGTCCAGCAGTGGCAGGACCAGCGTCTGGCGCGCAGCGTCGAACCGGGCGGGGCCGATTTCGGAGGGGGCTAGGGCCACCCAGTCCTTGACCGGCTCGGGCTCGGCGAGAAGGCTTCGCCGCAGCTTCGCCCGGTCCCGCGTCAGGTCGGCCCAGTTCGAGTATTGGTCGAGCAGTTCGGTCAGGCTGGAGTCCGGAGGGAGCTCGCGGACGATCGCCGAGATGCCGGAGGCGGCCGACAGCCGGCCTGCGTCGTTCATCTGGGCGCCGGTAAGGGTGACGAGCCGTCCGGTGGCCTCGGCCGGGGACCCCAAGCCACTCCACGGCCCCTCGGCAAGGTAGCGGGCGACCGGGTCCCAACCCCTCATCGTCTCGGGACGGGCATCGGTACAGGTGAAGAAGCTGCGGTCGGCAGACGACCAGAACACCATAGTCAGCCCGACGTACCCCGACGCCGACCGCCAGGGCATCGCGCCCACCCCGATCAGGTCGAGGGTGCCGGCCTCGTCGTACCGGCTGCGGGACCGGCCCATCAGGTGCGCCGGTTCGGCCCCACGGGCGGCCGCGGCCTCCAGCGCCCGGACCAGCCCGAAGGCAATCGCCAGTTCGTTTAGCAAGCGGTGCTCGTCGGCGCCGCCGGTCCGCTCCAGGAGCAACTCGACGTGGTCGGCGATCCGCCTGAGGATCAGCGCCAGCCGGTGGAACCCGACCCCCTGGGACCACACCGCCAGCGTCGAGTACCGCTGCTCGATGCCCGGCGACAGGTGCGACAGGCCGAGTTCGACGCTTTCGGCGATCAACCGGCGGGCCGCCGCCAGCAGGCGCACCCGGGCGTCCTGTGTAGCCTCGCCCGACGTTACGGCGTGGTCTTTTCCGAGGTCCAGCGCCTGCGGGCTGGTCCTGGGCGGGTCGGGAGCGGTTATCGCAACGCCGTTGGCCGCCTGGAATGCCAGCACCGCGGCCACCCGGTACTTGCGGGGGTCGGCGAGCTTGGTGTCCAGGATCAGGTTCTCGACGCCGCCTCCCGGGTAGCGGAACGTCATCCGGGGGCGGGTGAAGCGCACCACCAGGTTGCGGTCGCCCGAGATCTCTACGGCCTCTGGGTCGAGGTCCTGAACGAATTGCCACGCCCAGCGATAGCCGGCGACACCGGCGTGCTTCTTGAGAGCCGGCGCATCGATCCCGAGCAGCTCGCCCCTCAGCACGGCGACGGGGTCCGGCTCGGCGGGCGCCGGAGGTGCCCCGGCAGGCTGGGCCGGCGGCTGCGGCCCGGATTCCTGGTCCGCTTCGGCGGCATCCGGCTCGGCGGGCGCTGCGACCCCGGCCCGGCTGAGGCCCATCGCCGCCGCCAGGATGTGCTGGCACACCGTCCCGGCCGGGCAGGAGCACTTCGCGTGCGCCGGGCCCCGGGCGTCCATCGTCACCCGGTGCTCCCCCACTGCCACGACGACGTCGCCCACTTCCTCCTCCACCACCGTGACCTGCAGCTTCTCCAGGTCCTTGCGGGCCCGGCGCACGAGCCCCCGGCTGGCAAGCGCCTCGTACGCCGCGTCGTCGAAACGGCTGAGCAGCTCGACCAGCCCGGCCAGAACGCTTGCGCTCACGATGCGACCTCCACCAGCCACTGCGCCAGGCGCTGGGGGGTCAGAGCGGCGATCTCCATCCCGCACACGCTCAGCTGTTCCGCCATCGTACGGTCGTACACCGGGTGCGCCTGACCGTCCAGCGACGCCAGTCCTAGCAGCTTCACCCGCCCCTCGGCGAGCTTTTTCACCGCCCGGATCAGCTCGCCGGGCGGGGCCCCCTCGCAGAAGTCGGTGATCAGCACCAAAACGGTCCGGTGGGAAACCTCGACCAGCTGGCTGCAGTAGCGGACCGCCTGCCCGATGTCGGTGCCGCCCCCGAGCTGGACCTTCATCAACATCTCCACCGGGTCGTCGGCGTACTCGCTGAGATCGACGACGCTCGTGTCGAAGATCACGATCTTCACCCGGAACGCCGGCAGGGCGGAGAGGATCCCCGCCATGACCGCGCTGTGGATCACCGAGTCGGCCATGCTGCCGCTCTGGTCGACGCACAGGATGATGTCCCAGGGCAGCCGGCGGGTGTTCCGCTCGAAGAACTTGATCTGCTCGACGGCCAGCCGGCCGGAATCCACGTCGTAGTGCTGGAGGTTGGCCCGGAGGGTGCCCAGAGCGTCGAAGTTCTGGGCGATCGCCATCGGCGAGTGGCGAAAGCGGTTCAGCCGGCCCGACAGGGTGCGGCGAACCTCCGACTCCAGCTTGCGCCGGATCTCCTCCACCACCTGGGCGATGATCCGGCGGGCGATCACCAGAACCTCGCCCTTCAGGTGCCCCCGGAGCGTGAGCAGCGTCCGGAGCAGCTGCTGGTTGGGCTCCAACCGCTCCAGGATCTTGGGGTCGGTGACCAGCTCGGTCATGCCGTACCGGTCGAGGGCGTGCTTCTCGATGACCTCGACGGTGTCGTTCGGGAACAGCTCCCGCACTTCGGAGAGCCAGGTGACCAGGGTCAGCTGCGACGGGTCCAGCGACCCGTGGGAGTCGTCGGGACGGAGCCCCCGCCCCTGGTACTCCCGGCCGTAAAGGTACTCGAGGGCCCGGTCCATGCGCTCGGCGGCGCCCTCCAGCTCGTTTTCCGAAAGCTGCTGGCCGGCGTAGCGGCCGAGGACCAGACGCCAGCGGTCGAGCTCGCTCACGACAGCCACTCCCCGAGACCGTCGGTGACCAGGACCTCCCGGACCGCCGCCGAGAGCGCCAGGTTCGCCTCCACGTCCGACTCGGTCAGGTCGTAGCGCACCAGCGGCCCAAGGCCGGAGGCCCCATGCAGCCGGGCGACCGCCTGGGCGATGCGGTCGGTCTCCTTGGGGGTCATCTCGGCGAAGGCCAGCCTCAGCTCGGGGAGGGCGGCCACGAAAGCCTCGTCGTCCCACTCCCGAAAGAGGCGATCGAGAACGTTCAGCAGCGACGGCTGCTGCCACGCCGCTTCGCGGGAGGTCTGCAGCAGGCCCCGGAGGAACGACACGGCCTCCCGGGCCCGGCTGAGACCGGTGAAGTGGCCCTCGACCGCGGAAGCCAGCTCTTCGTCGCTCAAGCGGCCGGCGGCGTACAACAACCCGGTGGCGGCCCCACGGATCAGGGGAAGCTCGTGATGTACCCGCAGGGAGCCGACCGTCCCCCAGTACAACGATGCGTCCAGGTCCCGGCCGCCGTCGCTGATCAGCAGTTCGCGGAGCCGGACCAGGCCGGTGACCGCCGCTGCACCGTCGTCCGGGGCCCCCCGCAGCTCGCGGCCCAGGTAGGTCGCCCGGTCGTAAGCGGCCCTCAGCAGCTCGGGCAGCTCGGTTACGTCCCGGGCCTCGAGCGGCTCCCGGGACTCCCACAAAAGGCCCAGCGTCCCGGCCGCCGATGCGACCGATTCGAAGTCCGGGTCGGCGCCGACCGCTGCCCGGAGCGACCCGAGGACCCGGGGCAGGTGGTCGTGCAGGCCGAGCGTGCACGCCTCGGTCAAGGTTCCCGCAGCCGCCCGGGCGTCCCGGTGACCCGCCGAGTCGAGCTGGTCCATCCGGGCGGCGAACCGGTTGGCGACGGCCATCGGCACGGTGACGCCGTACATCGACGCCTCCACCAGCGCCGCCTCGGTCGCGACCGAGTAGGAGTACTCCCAGTGCTCCTGCAACCGGTCCAGCCCGATGCTCCTGACGAAGTCGGGCCCGGCGGTCCGGCGCGCAAACGGGACGCCCAGGTAGGCCAGGCCGTGGAGCAGGCGGCTGGTCGTCCGGTGGGGAGGCCGGCGGTAGAGGTCGAGGACCACCTTCCTGCGTTCGGGGGCGTCGATCTTCAGGCGCTGCCGGTGGGCTCGGAGCGCAAAGTCCCGGACCAGCGGCGGCGTCCCGGCCCCCGGCGGCACCCGTCCCATCTCCTTGCCGCTGAGCGTCCGCCGGGTGACGGCGAGGATCAGCGCCCCGTCCCCGTCGGCGTCGCCCTTCACGAAGCAGCTGGTTATCGCATCGACCAGGTCGTCCCGGACCGGGGCCGGGCGCCTCCGCAGGGCAGCCAGCCGGAGGACCTGCTCGTAGGCGGCCGCCAGCGCCGGCATCGGGAGCGACAAACCGTGCTTCTTGCGGAGCTCCTGGGCGATGTCGAACAGCAGCTTGAGGGCGGCGTCCCTGCGGCGCCGGGGCGACGGGTCGTGGCCGGCCTTCTGGGAGGCCAGCGTCCGGTCCCAGATGAGCTGGTGCCACGCCGGCGAGGTCATGCCGGAGGCGTAGCCGTTCAACCGGTCGAGCCGCTCGAAGCTGTAGCGGATCAGCGCCGACTCGTCCCGGGTGACCGACGAGCGCGAGACGGACGGCCGGCGAATCTCGGATTCCAGCAGGTCGGGGATCACCACTGCGTGGAACCCGCCCAGAACGACGAGCACGGGCCCGGCACCCTCAGGCCGTTCGGCTACTGCCTGCGTGATGTGCCACGCCATCTCCTGCTCCCGGGCCAGAGTCCCGTCGCGCTTCAGCTCGGCTTCGCTGTACTCCGAACGGGCGAGGAAGCAGTAGGCGGCGACCTGGGCCACATGTTCGGACAGCGTCAGGTTGTGCGCGCCCACCTCGAACAGGTGCTCCCACAGCTCCTCGTGGTCCCGGCAGCCGAGCTGATCCGCAAGCACCTGCAGGTACCGGCTCCGCCCGAAGTGGCCCTCGTCCAGCAGGGAGACCGGCTCCTCTGCCGAGCCCGCCCGGGACTCCAGCAGGCACTGCTCGGAGAAATCCAGGTCGATGAACCGGCAGGCGATGTTGCGGGCCTGCGCCTCCCGGAGGGCGACCAGCTCGGGCGAGTAGTCGCAGAACGGGTAGTAGGCGGCCCGCCGGTGCTCGGTCGCCTCGGCCCCCGACTTCGACACCGAGTATGAGTAGATCGCCAGCGGCATGCGGGCTTCGGGGTGGGTGAGCAGCGACACCATCGGGGTGAACGAGCGGGGGCCCTCGACCAGCACCACGCTGGGCGGGTTGTCGGTGAACAGCCGTCGCAGCTGCCAGGCGCAGCCCGGGCTGTGGTGCCTGACCGGGAAGACGACCAGCTCCGGGGTGACCAGGCCTGCCGCTAGAGCCCGGACCTCCTCGGTGCTCGGCAGCGGCCCCGGCGGGGCGCCGGCGTCAGCGGTCGAGCTCGCGCCGGGCATCCAGCATCCGCCGCCACTGCGGTTGGCGCTGCGCCCGTTGCTTGACCACCACGTCGAAGTAGTGGCGCAGCTTGGCGCCGTCCTCCGGGTTGTCCTTCAGGACGGTGCCGATTAGCTGGCGGGCGACGTGTTCCCCGCCGACCCCGTCGCTACCGAAGTAGTGGGCGTCCAGGCAGGCGGCGTAGCCGACCGCCACCGCCTCGGCGGACGACATAACGGCCGTCGGTTTCTCGACCACCACCCCTTCGGACGTCACGCCCAGCCGCAGATCCGAGAAGGCGCCGACCAGCAACTCGACGACGTCGGGCGCGAACTCCACCTCGACCCCCGCCTGGAGCAGCAGCGCCTCGGTCTGCTCCCGGACCAGCTGGACCTCCAGCTTGCGGTCGGAGATCGGCCGGACGGTTTCGAAGTTGAACCGGCGCTTCAAAGCGCTCGACATCTCGTGGACCCCCCGGTCCCGGATGTTGGCGGTCGCCAGAACGTTGAAGCCGGGGGCGGCGAACAGCGTCGACTCGCCGCCCCTCAGCTCGGGGACGTGGATCACCTTGTCGCTCAGCAGGCTGATCAGGCTGTCCTGGACCTCGGGCTGGACCCGGGTGACCTCCTCGAACCGGCAGATGCAGCCCTGCTCCATCGCCTTGTACATCGGCCCCCGCACCAGCGCCTGCAGGGTCGGCCCCTCGGCCAGCAACAGGGCATAGTTCCAGGTGTACTTGATCTGGTCCTCGGTGGTGCCGGCGGTCCCCTGGATCGTGGTGACCGAGTCGCCCGAGATCGCTGCAGCCAGGAGCTCTGACAGCATCGACTTCGCCGTCCCCGGCTCCCCAACCAGAAGCAGGCCCCGGTTGCTCATCAGGGTGACGATGCACCTGTCGATCAGCGCGTCGTCGCCGTAGAATTTTCGGGAGATCGCGCGCTTTCGGTCACCGACGATGAAGCTGCGGACCGAGCGGGGCGACAGCCGCCAACCCCGCGGCCGGTCGCCTTCGTCCCTGCCGGCCAGGACCGCCAGCTCGGCCGCGTAGGTCTGCTCCGCAGGCGCGCGAAGTATCCGGGTGTCGCTCACGGGTTTAATACTCCGTCTTTTTGCGCCAATCCGGGTCGAACCCCTTGCCTTCGCCTGCGATCAGCTTGAGATCGGTGTAGCACTCGGAGAGCAGGATCTTCGGAATTTTCGACAGTGGAAGCGCCGGGCGCTGCCAGTGCTCCCCGCCCCGGTCGTCGGCGAACGAAAGCGAGATCAGCGCCACCGTCCGGCTCTCCTCGGGCAGCGGGCTGCCGGTGAACTCGATCATCGCCTCCAGGCCGAGCGTCGGGAAACGCTTGACGTAGGTGTGGAACCAGCCCCCGTCGCCGGGGGCCCCCCGGGTGTACCCGAGCCTGGTCGCCCGCCCCCTCAGGGTGAACGACTCGATCAGGTGGCCCTCGAAGTCGGAGATCTTCACCTCATCCGCTTTGCCGGCCGGAAGCCGGTACCTGCCCTTGCCGAGCTGCTGGAACAACGGCTTGACCTCGTAGTCGGCGAGGTGCTGCTGCCAGCGCCCGACCTCGGCGTCGTCGAGCAGCCAGTCGTGCGCCAGACGCACCCGGGCCTCCGGCGCAAGCTCGACCTCCTCGTCGGAAGCATCGGTCAAAGAGCCGTCATCCATGGGGCGGAACGCCCGCCCCGCCTGGTCGCCGTCCATCTCGACCCACACGAGCCGCTGGACCAGCCGGCGCACCACGGGGTGCCGGTTGAGGTACACGTCCCAGTCCTCGAACGACCACTCCCTCTCGGTGCAGAGGGCTTCGTAGAGCCGGTCGGTCTGCTGCTCCACCGTGCTCTTGATCTGCTTGCGGACGGCCGGCAGGGTCTTCTTGGCCGCCTTGGCCAGCTCCGGGTCGTCGCTCTGGCGCGGCTCGGGGAGGTTCGCGATCTTCTTGCCGTCCTCGTTGAACAGGGCGACGGTCAGGTCCGCCATCAGGCGGGCCGTGAACTTTCGGGCTCCGTAGTCCAGCTCCATCTCGCCGTCCTCGTCGAACCCGGCCGAGTCGACAGTGCGGTCGGAAAGCTCGGCCAGCGTCCAGTTGTTGCGTTCGGCCAGGGCCTCGGCCTGCCGGATCGCCTCCTCCTGGAAGCTCTTCGTCCGGAATCGGCTTCCGACCGAGAGCATCAGCTGGGTGGCGCTCGGGTGGTCGACCCAGGCGAGCATCCCGATCAGGGCCTTGCCCTGGGCGGCGCGGGTCCCGTAGTAGGCCTTCAGGTAGCGGGAGACCGCCGGGGCCGCCCGCTCGGCGGTGCACGCCGCGGCGACCGCCAGCAGGCCCTTGCTCCCGATTGCCGACCCGGCCACTGTCGACAGCCAGCGGGGCAGGATCGACTCGGTGATCTCCTCGACGGTCTTTCCGGCGCGCTGAGTCAACGCGTAGTACTGGGAGGTCGCCCGGTGTATCTGCTGGGCTTCGGCGACCGCCTGGCGGTGGGCCTCATCCGGGTCGATCAGCCGGGTGTCCTCGTGGAGCCACGACTCCAGGACGAACTGGCCGAAAGCCTCCCGATCCCTGGGCTCGAACAGCGAACAGTACTTGCGGAGGATGGCGTTCGGCTCCGGCGACTTCTGCCGGACCGCCTGGACCA
>DASTUJ010000066.1 GCA_035759705.1 Actinomycetota bacterium
ACCGGGACCTGGTCCGCAGCCGCGACCCGGCGGACTTTGCGGATTCCAAGCTGCTGTCGTCGCTGAACAAGACGGGCAGGGCCGACGCCGACACCTGCTCCATGCAAAAGGTGGAGTTCGCAGCCAGCCAGTTCCGCTACCGGGACTTTCCCACCGAGCTCAACAGCGGACGGACCAGCCTTACGATGAACAACGAGGCGAACGAGAAGCACCAGATGGTCGTGTTCCGTCGTAAGCCCGAGTTCGAGGGCAGCTTCACGGACATCCTGAGGCGCGGCAAGCAGGAGGACGAGGCAACCCGGGTGGCGACGGGGGAGGCCGACCCGGACAAGACCGATGTCATGTCGGTAGAGCTGACCGGCGGCGAATATGCCCTCACCTGCTTCATCAGGTCGGGGCCCGAGGAGCACTGGAAGAAGGGCGAGATCGCCGAGTTCACCGTCCGCTGAAACTTCACATCCGGCGTTGTCACCGGCGCCGGGTATCCTCGGCGAATGAGATTTGGACGGAGTTGACCCATGCCCATCGCCTGTAGTTATTGCGGGGGCACCCACCCCGACGCCCAGAGCGTTCGCCGGTGCTGGAGCAGCGGCCAGACGGCATCGGCGCCCGCGAAGTCACCTCCGGCAGACTCGGATCCCGAGGACGAGGAGGACATGGGCCCCGGGTTCTGGGACGACGACGGTGAGTCCAACTACGAGCCGGTCGGCCCTCCGGCAGGTTCCCCGAACGGGCCGCGTACCCCTGCCGCTCAAACGCTTGCCCGGGCTCGCGCGGCCGGAGGCAACGCCTCGGTGCGTCCGTCCACCGGCTCGCACGACACGGCCGCCCGCCCGGTGGTGGCGGCGCCGGGCAGCCCCGCTCCGGCCCTGGGGCGCTCGGTGCTGGTTTCACCCGGCCAGCAGGCGCCCGAGCCGTGGTCCGGTTGCGAGAGGGTAACCCTAGGCCCGGAGACCGGCGCGGCAGCCCTCCATGATCTCGAAACGGCGTTCCTCGGCCGCCGGCCGCTGGTGATCGAGATCGCCTCGGGCTGGAGCCTGCCGGTGAACGAGGCGGAGACGTCGCCGGTGTGGTCGTTGGGTCCGGGGTTCTCGTTCCCGGGCGAGCGGCTTCGCCACGCGGCTTTGTTCAACTCGCTGGACGCCAGGGGACCGGAGACCACCTGGCGCTGGTCCGGCATGGCGGTTCCCCTCGGGGCCGAGCCGGGCGGCCCGGCCGACGTCGTGCTGCGGGACGGACGGCCGGCGTTTGTCGACGGAGGTCCGTTCGGCTTTTTGGATCCTTCGGTGCTCGGCGTGCCGGAAGCGGTAGTGATCCCGCGGGTTGCCGTCGAGCACGGTCACCTGACTCCGTTCGGCGCCAACACGGGCACCGCGGAGCTGGCGCCGGACCAGGAGGCTGCGGTGACCCACCCAGGCGGCTCCGCCCGGATCATCGCTCCCGCCGGCTCGGGCAAGACCCGGGTGCTTACAGAGCGGGCCCGGCACCTGCTGAAGAACTGGCGGATCCCACCCGAGTCGTTGTGCCTGGTGGCGTTCAACAAGCGCGCCGCCGAGGAGATCAAGGAGCGGACGACGGACCTGCCGGGGCTTCAGGTCCGCACGCTTAACTCGTTGGGTCTGGCCATCCTCAGCGGAACCGGCCGGTTCGGGACGTCGCGGTCGGTTCAGACCGTCGACGAGTCGACTGTGCGCAGGATCCTCGAGGAACTCGTATCCTTCCCGCGCCGCGCCAACACGGACCCGGCCGCCGCCTGGATCGAAGCCCTGTCGTCGGTCCGCCTGGGCCTTAAGTCTCCGGAGCGGGTGGAGATGGACTTCCAGGGTGACGTGGACGGGCTGTCCGATGTGTTCGACCGCTACCGGGCGGCGCTGGCGGAGCGGGGCGTGGTTGACTTCGACGAGCAGATCTACCGGGCCATCGAGATCCTGGTCACCGATCCGGCGGTCCGGGAACGGGCCCGCCTGGCATGCCGGGTAATGCTCGTCGACGAGTTCCAGGACCTCACGCCGGCCCACGTGCTTCTGGTCCGGCTCCTTTCCGGTCCTGCTGGCTCGGTATTCGGGGTGGGGGACGACGACCAGACCATCTACGGGTACGCAGGCGCCTCGCCGGGTTGGCTGATCGATTATGCAACCTACTTCCCGGGTGCCGGCAGCCACCTGCTGGAGGTCAACTACCGGTGCCACCCCGAGGTAACCTCGGCCGCCCGGACGCTGCTAACGCACAACCGGACCCGGGTGCCCAAGGTCATCGTGAGCCCGCCTGGAACCCGTGCAGGAGGGGAACAGGCGCACGGGTTGGCCACAGACGTCTCCGAGGACCCGGTCGCCGCAACGGTCAACGCAGTTCACTCCCACGTCGAAGCCGGGGTCGCGCCGTCCAACATCGCCATCCTCAGCCGGGTCAACAGCTCGCTGGCGCCGGTGCAGCTATCCCTTCTGGATGCCGGAATCGCCGTTAACCGGGCGGTGGACGCTCGATTCCTGGAACGGACCGGGGTGAGGGCGGCGCTTGCATGGCTGAGCATCGCCACCAACCCCGGGCGCTTGCGAGCCGCCGAGGTGAGCTTCACCGCCCGGCGGCCTCCCCGGGCGATGTCGCCCAAGGTCATCGAGTGGATGTCCGAGCAGCGGTCGGTGGAGCGATTGAGGAACCTTGCGGAGCGCCTGGCGGTGCGGGATGCCGACAAAGTGAATAACTATGCGGACGACATCGAGCGCCTGGTGGAGGAGGGGAGTGACGGTACCACCGAGACCATCCTGCGCTGCCTGCGCGACGAAATCGGCCTGGCCGCTGCCATGGCCGCGCTCGACACCGAGCACCGCAGGCTTGACCGTTCGCCGCAGACCGACGACCTGGACGCCCTGATCGCCCTGGGCCACCTGCACCCGGACCCTAAGGGATTCGAGGGGTGGCTCCGGGAGGGGCTGAACACGCCGGGGGATCCCGACGGAGTCACCCTGGCCACCATCCACGCGGTCAAGGGCCGGGAGTGGGACCACGTGGTCGTCCACAACGTCACCGAGGGTCTCATGCCCCACCGCCTGGCCTGGGACATCGAGGAGGAGCGGAGGGTGTTCCACGTTGCCCTAACCCGGTGCCGGCTGAGCAGCACGGTGGTCGCCGGTGCGGCGGCGTCGCCCTTTCTGGACGAGCTGACCAAGGAGTGGGAGCCCGGCACCGCCCCCATCCCGGTCACCCGGCAATCGCCGGCAGGCCCGGCGTCGCCCCAGGTGGTGGTCGCCACGCCCGGCGCGGAGCGGGCCGGAAAGCTCCTCCGGGAGTGGAGGCTGGAGAAGTCGCGCAAGGAGGGAAAGCCCGCCTACACCGTGTTCTCCAACGCCACTCTGGACGCCATTGCGGCTTCCGGGGCCCGCTCGCTGGGCGAGCTGGCGAGGATCAAAGGCGTCGGTCCCGCCAAGCTCGAGAACTTCGGCGACGAGGTGCTGGCGGTGCTGGACGCTGCCGCCGACTAGAGGTCTAGCAGCAGCCCTTCGCCGTTGAGCGCCACCCGGGTGGGGCTGTCCTTGCCCGAATGCTCGATCTCCAGGAAGCCTGCGAAGGCCCCGGGAGAGGTCGGGTTGAAGGACACCGAGACCTCGCACTCGTCGTCCGGGGCGATTCCGGTTGCATCGCCGAGGCACTCCTGCGCTTCGACCGAGAAGACGTCGTTGCGCCCTTCGATCGACGCCCCGTCTATGACCAGGTACTCGTTGCCGCTGTTGGCGACCGTCACGGTCTGCCTGGCCGTCTTGCCGGATCCGATCTCGCCGAAGTCGAGGCTCTTGGGAGCCACGACTGCCTTGGGGGCGACGTTGCCCGAGTTCGAGTTGCCCGAGCTGCTCGATGAGCTGCCAGAAGTGGGGGTGGAGGAAGTGGTGGGGGTGGGGCTCGCCGACTGCGTGGACTGAGGCTGCGGGTTTTCGTCGCCCCCGGTCAGTATGGGAATCAAGCCGAGCGCGGCGGTGAGGATCGTGGCAAGCCCGGTGATTACGCCGGGGACGGTTTGCCAGAAGTTCTTCTTCTCGGTCATAAGAATCAGCTCCTATGGTCCGGGGGAATGGTCGGGGAATATGGCTCGTCGTGCGACGTTGTCTGCGCTCGCTCAGCGAGGCCCGGCCTGAGGCGCTTTGGCACCGGCCACTCCTCGACTCTACCGCAGGTTCGGGGCGCCGCCGACCAAATGTGCCCGGGGACGGTCAGGCTGGAGGGGGCTCGGTCTCCAGCCAGCTGATGTTGTTAACCGCCATAATTCCGGCGACCGTGTCCGGCATCTTCGCCTCCAGCGCGGGGATGCTGTCCCCAAGGAACCACTTGCTGGTGAGCTCAATCGGGTCACCGGTCAGCTCGCCGCTGAAGTAGTGAAGCGCCCCATTCGTGAGCATCACAACGTGGAACAATTCGTCGCCGTACCCTTCCACCTTGCCGGAGGAGATGATCCAGCCGGCCCTTAGAGCGCCCTTGATCTCCACCGTGCTGGGGTTGCCCACGGCACCCATGAGCCGCCGGAACTTGCGGAACACCTGCCGAAGTTCGTCGGGATCGGGGGCCTCCTCGGTGACGGGCTCATCCGGGCCGGGGTCCCGGCCGTCGGGGGAGGCGTCGATCCGGCGCTTCGCGGCGTCGATCTTGCCCTGCATCCGGTCCTCGAGCTTGTCGGTCATGTACTCACAATATCCCGCACGCCGTTTAACTCGCTCGTGGTTTTGTCTGGACCGTCTGGCTCGATCGGGAGGTTACAAAAAAGCGCAGACGGATTTCGCATATTACAAAAGCAGCTAGACAGTGCTAGACATTGGTCTGGGGCATGGCTAGTCTGGCTCGCACAGTGAACGACAAGCCGAGACTAACCGCCGTAGGCTCCGGCGAAGCCCCTCAGCCGCCCAAAAGAACCCGGTCAACGGTTTCTTTCCCCTACGCCGATCTGGCGGAGGCGGAGAAGGCCGTCGGGCACGTCGCCGGCAGCGGCGGCCGATGTCTACCCGAGCAGCTGGCCGCCTGGCTCGGCCACATCAAGCTCAACAGCGGCGCATTCCGCAACAAGGTGGCCGCCGCGAAGCAGTTCGCCGTGCTGGAGGGGAGCCGTAACTCCATCGCCCTGACCGAGCTTGGGCGGCGCCTGGCCGACCGTCGGGGGCTGCCGCAGGCGAGAGTAGAGGCCTTTATGGCCGTTCCGCTGTATCGGAGTCTCTTCGAGAGCTACCGGGGCGGGCAGATGCCCGGCGTCATGCGGATCGAGCTCGACATGCTGCGGCTCGGTGTGAGCCGGACGCAGGTGAAATCCGCCCGTCAGGTCTTCCTGCGGTCGGCGGAGCAGGCGGGGCTGTTCGACGCCGGTGGCTCGCAGATGGTCCTGCCGAAGGGGACCGTTCTTCCGGACGCCGCGAGTGAGGGGTCCCGGGCATTGCCAGATCGTTCACGGTACCCGAAGGTGATCGAGGGCATTCTCGAGCAGGCACCGTGGAACGAGGGGTGGACCGAACAAGCGTTCGATGAGTGGGCAGACCTTCTGATCCGTGCGTCGAGGATGCATTTCAAACTTCCCCCAAGCTAGGTTCGGGTGCTCCTGAGGTACTCCCGGACCTCGGCCGCCTGGACGGCGTCGACCAGTTCGGCGCCGGTCATTCGCAGGTAGACCTGGGTCGTGTTGAGGCTGGCGTGCCCCAGCAGCGCCTGGACGGAGGAGAGGGGCACCCCGTTGGCCACCAGGCCCTTGGCGTAGGTGTGCCGGAAGGCGTGGGCCGCCTCGCCCTCCGGCTTGTGCACGCCGGCCCGTAGCAGCCACTTGTAGACGTGGTAGTTGAGCGACTCCCGGGTGAACGGCCTGCCGTTGAGGCGGACCAGGAGGGTGTCGGAAGGGGAGGGCTCCCCCAACTTTACGGTGCGCTCGTCGAGGTACTCGTCGATGGCGTCGACCACCTCAACCGGAAGCGGAACCCGGCGCTGCTTGTTGCCCTTTCCGGTGATCTTGAGAATCGCGGGGTCCTCCCGGATCAGGTCGGCGATCTTGAGATTGATGCACTCCGAGGCTCGAAGGCCGGCGCCGGCGAGAATCGCCACCAGGGCCCGGTCCCGTATCGGCCAGGGGAGCCGCCCGTTGGGGTCTTGCTGGGAGACGGTGCGGACGATGGCTTCGAGCTCCGAGGGCAGAAATGCCGAAGGCATCCGGTTTGGGATGGACGGATTTACCAGATGAAGAGTCGGGTCGGTAACCATGTGGCCCTCCATCACCAGCCATTTGCAGAACCCCCTCAGTGCGGCAAGCATCCGGCCCCGGCTGGCCGGCGCATAGTCCAGACGGGCCATCTGGGCCAGGGCGCGCTTCACGTTCTCCAGGCTGAGGTCGGCGATATCGAGGCGGGCGAGGGCCGACATAAAGGGGTCGGGCTTTTCGCGGCTCTCAGGCGATTCCAGAGCCTCGATTTCCGGCTTCCCGGCGATCTCGGCGATCAGCAGGGCCCAGTTCGTCAGATCCCGGCGGTAGGCGGCTTCGGTCTGGCCGGAGATGCCCCGGCCGATCGTTCGCCGCTCGTCGAGCCACTCCTCGGCGAGAGCGGCAACTTTCGAGAGGGGAAAGGAGTTGCGACCCGCAGCCCTGGACCTCGATCTAACTTCCATAACGGGATAACACCACAGTTGACGGGAGATACCCGGCAATCACGCGGAGTTGGGTCGCAGGCCCCGGGATCAGGAGAGAATCTCGTGCCTGATGTTGAGGGCTCGATAGGTTTCGAGGGCGCGCTGATCTCTGGTCACAAGGGGGAGGTTGTGTTCAGCTGCAGCGGCGCCCACCAGCGCGTCGTAGACGGATCCACCGGCAATGCCGAGTTCGGCCAGTTGCTCCAGCAGCCGGCGCGTCGCCTCGGGACCTATAAAGCGGCTTTCTGGAAAGTTTGCCGCAATCAGTCGAGCTACCGCCGTGGGCGGTCGCCTTAGTGGCGGGGGGAGTCGAGTCAGGACGGAGAAGGTCTCAAACGCAGCGTGACCCGAAAGACCGAGAGTGAGTCCTGCAAGACTCTTTGCGACCTGGTCGTGAACTTCGTGACTTACACCGGCCAGCGCCACCGAGATGCTCGTATCAACAAGAACGTGCCTTCCGGTCACCGCTGGTCGGC
>DASTUJ010000067.1 GCA_035759705.1 Actinomycetota bacterium
GAGAGGAGTCCGCCTCCCTGTTGGCGGACATGCGCGAAGACCAGGTCGAGGTCGTCCAGACTCTCGTCTCCATGTCGGAGGCCGAGCTCAAGGAGCTCAAGCAGGCCGTCAACTCGGCCAAGCAGGAGGTCACCGAGCGCACCGCCAGCACCGGCCGGGACACCATCGAAGCCGGGCGGACCACGGTCGAGCAGATGGTCGAGTACCTGACCGGCTACCTGCAGGAGCGGGACGAGCAGCTGTACCGGGCCCGGGACAAGCGCCTGGTGGAGCTGTTCCAGCAGCTGAGCGACACCATCGGGCGAACCACCAAACGAAAGCTCAGCAAGACCATCGGTGACGACTACAGCACCCCGCAGGCGCTTTCGCCCCCCACCCCTCCGGCCAAAAAGCCGCAGCCCCTCTCCATTCCCCGGACCTTCCGCCAGCCCCCGCCGCAGCAGCCGCCGGCGCCCGAGCCCCGTGACCAGGGCCAGAGCTTCCAGGACCTGCAGCCGGTCAAGCCGTTCGAACGCCCGGACCCGGCCTTCGCCTTCAACGAGCCCAACGATCTCGACGAGCCCGACGAGCCTCCCATCAGGACGTTCGCCCCCATCGACCCGGAACCCGACCCCTTCGACTCACCGCAGGTGAGGTACCGGCCCTCCGGCGGCTCCTTCGGCGTGAAGGAGAGGCCCTTCGGTGAGACCGACCCGGCCCTGACCCAGTCGATGGCCAACCCTCTCAGCCGGGCCGAGCTGGTTAGGGACTACCTCGCCGAGTCCCCGGAAGAGATGTTTCTGCAGAACCCGCCGGCTCGTCCGGCACCGAAGACCCGCCGCAAGCCCCCGAAAAGCGATGTGCCCCCTGAGCCCCGAAACGTCAGCCCGTCGGGACGCGCCCCGAAGCCCCCAGCGAACCCACGTAACCGCCGCAAGCCCTAAAGCCCGGCCGGCGCCTAAATCGGCCGGTCTCGCCTCAGGCTTATAATGCCCGTCGGGCCTCAAGGAGGCTCTCCCTTTTGCACTTGACCAGGTCGCCGCAATGAACAAGACGATGTTTGAGGCAGACCCGCGCGTCCTGGTCGTGATGGTCACCTTCAACGGCGGCGCGTGGCTGGCGAACAGCCTCGACTCCCTGAGGTACCAGATCTACCCGTCGATGGACGTGGTCGTCGTCGACAACGGGTCCGAGACCGAGGCCGCTCCAACCGTCTCCCGGCACGCCCGCAACGCCGAGGTCGTATGGTCCGACCGCAACCTGGGATTCGGCGCCGCCGCGAACGCCGGCCTGGAGTCGTCCAGCCGGACCTCCGCCGCCGACTACTTCCTTTTCATGCACGACGACGTCGTCCTGGATCCGGACGCGGTCAACATGCTGGTAGAGGCCGCTATCAGCACCGGCGCCGGGGTGGTCGGCGCCAAAGGGCTCGACTGGGACCGCCCGGAGGTGCTGGTGGAGGTCGGCATGTCCGCCGACCAGTTCTGCATCCCCTACTCCGGCCTGGAGGAAGGGGAGATCGACCAGGGCCAGCACGAAAACCTGACCGAGACCCTGTTCGTCACCAACGCCTGCATGCTCGTCTCCCGCCAGCTGGCCGAGCGGTGCGGTCTCTGGGACGGCGCCTACTTCGCATTCGGCGAGGACCTGGACCTGTGCCTTCGGGCCCGGCTTGCCGGTTTCAAGGTCATGGTCGAGCCGGGCGCCCGGTACCGCCACGCAAGCGCCTTATCCAACGGCCAGCGCCGGGTGGGACGCGGGGTCCCCACCAAGGGCCACCTGGCGAAGCGCAACCAGCTGAGGACGATAGCGAAGAACGCCAGCGGTCCCCGAATGGCCTTCGCCCTCGTCGCCTCGCTGATGCTGGGGCTGTTCAGGATGATCGCCCTTCTGGTGCTGCGAAGGGTGGAAGAGTCCTCGGACTACCCCAGGGCATTCATCGACTTCGCCCGATCCCTGCCCAACGTCCTCATGCGGCGGCGGGCGGTCCAGAAACGCAGGACCGTACCCGACAAGCAGATCCGCGCCCTCATGATCCGGGACTCGCAGCGGTTCCGCCTGCAGGTAGAACGCAGGCTGCGCCACCTGGAGTTCGGGTCTCTCGTCTCGGGCGCCCGGAGCAGGAACAGCCTGTCCTTCTCCGGCCTTAAACGCGCCTTCGTCGAGTGGGCGCGCCAGCCGCTGACGATAGCCACCGGCGTCGTGGTGCTGCTGGGGATCATCGCGATGCGCGGAGTGCTGTTCGGCGGCCCCGTCGCCTCCGGAACCCTCTGGCCCTTTCCCGAGTCCACCGGCCGGTTGATCGGGGACTACCTCTCCGGCTGGCGGGACACCTCGCTCGGGACCGAGTCGGCCACTCCCACGGCCTACCCGATCCTCTGGGTGTTCAGCCTGCTGGGCCTCGGCCGGCCCGGGCTGGCACAAAAGCTGCTGATCCTCGGTCTTCTGGCCACCGGCCTGATCGGGGTCAACCGGTTGGTCCGGTCATCGTCCAGGCGGAGGCCCGCCCGCGTGGCGGCCCTGGCGGTCTACGCGCTGAACCCGGTGACTCACCTGATCGTCTCCACCGGGGACCTGGGAGCGCTGGCCCTTTACGCCGGGCTTCCGTTTGTGATGCTGATCGCCTTGAGAACCCTGGCGTCGGGGGCCGAGGAGATCGACGAGGAGGATATCCGGACTCCGGTCGAGGGAACCGGCAACACCCTGCTGACCGCCACCGGCCGGATCGCACTCATTCTGGTCCCTGTGATCGCTCTGGCCCCCTCGGCCGTCCTGGCGATCCTCGTGCTGTTCGGTAGCCTGGGCCTGGGCCGTGCAATGGGCGCCGGGTTCTCGGGACCGGTGCTCAAGCGTCTCCGCTTCCTCCTGCTGGCAGTACCGGTTGCGCTTGCGGTCCTCATCCCGTGGTCCTTCGAGGGACTGCGGCCGAGCGGCCCCATCCTAAGCCCGCTGTTCTCCGGGCTCGGCGGCTGGCTGTACCCGCTGTGGCGTGGGTTCTCGTTTCGAGAGGTCTTCTTTCTCGATCTCGAAGGCGCCATCGGCCTGCTGGTCGTGCCGGCGGTGGTTCTCGCCGCCCTGTCGCTGGTGGGGCCCGCCCGCCGGAGCGAGGCCCGGACCCTGTCGGTCGCACTTCTTGCATTCGGGATTTTCGGGGGACTGATGGGCAAGGGCCTGCTGCCTCCCTTCGTCGCCTCCCCGGCCATGTGGCTGACGGTTCCGCTGGTGATCCTGGCGGTCATGAGCGGGCACCTCGCCGAAGGGGTCTCCGAGGAGCTTCCGAAACACGCCTTCGGGTGGCGTCACAAGATCGCGATCCCGCTGCTTTGCGTGACGCTGGGCATCGGGGTCCTGCTGGGCTGGGCGCCCGGGCTGACCGGCTGGGACCGCCCGCCCGCCACCTTCGCCGGGGGGACCGGGGAGGAGGCCACCTCGATCGCCTCGTTCATGAAGACGACCGCCCAGGAGGTGGGCGACTTTCGCGTCCTGTGGCTCGGCAGGCGCTGGGCCGACCCGATCAGGGGAGGCCTCAGGCCGACGAGCGGCGCCGAGTACTTCTTGACCACCTCGCAGGGCCTGACCATGCTCGACGCCATCCAGCCTCCGCCGGCCGAAGGCGAGGCCCGGATGGATACCGTGATCGACGCCCTGCTGGGCCGCCGCCTCCACCTCGCCGGCCACCTCCTCGCTCCGGCGAACGTCCAGTTCATCGTCGCCGACCCCGGGGACCTGCCGACCATCGAAGCCCTCGGCCGGCAGCGTGACATCGCGCTGGAGCAGCAGCAGGGGGGAGTGGCGATATTCCGCAACCTCCAGTGGCTGCCCCGTGCCTCGCTGGCCCCGGCGACCCTCACCGAGGAGGTGGTCACCGACGGCAACCTGAGCTCGCTGATGGTCGTCGACTGGACCGGCGGACGGTCGATCCCGGCCCGCTCGCCGAGCAAGTTCACCGGAGAGCTGCCCCGGACGAGCCACACGCAGATCCTGTTGGGCGACAACTACAACAAGGGCTGGAAGGCGTCGGTGGGGGACACCCAGCTAGAGCAGACCGAGGCCTTCGGCTGGGCCAACCGGTTTGAGCTGAAGCCCAACGCCTCCGGCGAGGTCAGCGTCTACTTCGGCCAGCACTGGATCCGGTTCTTGTGGCTGCTCCTCCAGGTGATCATCCTGCTTGCGGTAATGGGAATGGCGGGCTCCTCCCAAAACGGCAGGAAGGAACGGTCGTGAGGCGCGCCGAGGTAACCTTCCTGGCCGTCGTCCTGGCCGTCCTGGCGGTGGGCCTGGTTATGGACTTCACGCTGCCCACGCGCTCGGCCGACGACCCCGAGCTCAACGCCGGGCAGTTCGTGTCGACCGGCTGGTACTGCCCCGTGCCGCCGGGTGAGGGGATCGAGGCGGTCATGACCACCGCCAACCTGGGCACCTCAGCCCTCGGCCTCCGGCGGTCCGCAATCGGCGGAACGACACAGTCGGGGGTGGACCAGGTGCCGCTTGCCGGCAGGAGCACCAGCAACAAGGCAGTCTCCGACTTCGGACTCAGTGACTCCACCGGCCTGGTCGAGGCGTTCGGGGGCAGCAACGCCACCGGGATGATGGTGGCCTCCAAGGGCAAGGGCGCAGCATCGTCGAGGTGCTCCGCCCAACCCTCCTCCCGGTGGCTGTTTGCGAGCGGCAGCACCTCCCGAGGCGAGAACCACTACCTGCTGATCTCCAACCCGTTCCGGGAGGAGGCTGTCGTGCGGATCAGGCTGATGTCCGGGGACAAGGAGGTGGTCCCCGCCCGCCTCAAGGACCTAGTGATCCGGTCGTTCTCCCAGACCTCGGTATACCTCTCGGACTACCTGCAGGAGGAGCCCAGCTTCGGGATAGAGGTAACCGCCTCCCGCGGCCGGGTGGTGGTCGCCCGGTACTCGAACGTAACCAGCGGCGGCGGCAGAGGCATCTCGCTGGACGTCGGCTCGCAGAACGTGTCGAGCGAGTGGATATTTGCCGAAGGCAAGGTGCCCACCGACGGCGAGGAGTCGATCGTCGTGGTCAACCCGGGGACCCGTGAGGCTCTGATCGGGGTGGTGTTCATGACCGCCGACGAGCGAACCGCGCCCCCCGAGCTGGCCGAGGTGCCCGTCCCGGCCGGGCGGCAGATGGTGATCAAGGTCTCCGACCACCTGCCTCGCGGAACCAGCTACGGAACCCAGCTCACGTCGGCCAACGACGTGCCGGTGGTCGCAGAGCGAAGGACCGCAGGCGTCCTGGAGAGGAACCGGTCGTACGAAACCGCCCTCGGGGTCCGGGCCCCCGCCGCGCGCTGGACGGTCCCCACCGGGTCGGCCGAGGGCGGAGCGGCATCCCTCAGCATCGTCAACACCGGCCAGACCCGAACCAGGGTCAGTGTCACCCTGCTGACCGAGGCGGGAGAGACCGAGCCGGCTGACCTGGAGTCGCTGACCGTGGACCCGGGCCGCAAGGCAGTCGTAGACATGGAGCCGTACCTGGACGGAAAGCTGGTCACTGCGGTGGTGGAGGCCGACGCGCCGGTGATAGCGGTGGAGAGCCAGTCGATCCTGGGGGGCCAGTACGTGGACTTCTCTACGACTCCGGGACTGCCCGCACCTTAGGCTAAGCCCAGCCGAGCTCGTCCAAGCGGTCGTCGTCGATTCCGAAGTGGTGGGCGATCTCGTGCAGGACGGTGACACGAACGACCTCCTTGACGTCTTCGGCGGTCTCGGCCTCATCCTCGATGTTGGATTTGTACAGGGTGATCAGGTCGGGCATGACGCCGAAGTAGTCGGCGCTCCGCTCGGTCAGAGGCACCCCTTCGTAAAGCCCCAGGATGTCGGCGTCCTCGGCGCTGGCCGGCGGATTTTCGTCGATGGCGATTTGAAGGTTGTTGATCCGGCTCATCAACCCCTCGGGAAGCTCCTGCATCGCCTGGTCCACGAGGTCTTCGAACTGACGGGAACTGAGGCTGGGTTTCATACGTCAATACTGCATCGAAAGTTGTTGAGTGGAGCGGTTTCTCCTAACGACGCCGGGCTGCTCCAAGGGGGGCATTCGTGTCTTTTCGCGAGGATCTGTAACAGAATGGGTCTGTTCGGACATAACATTTGAGACATACAATGGCAAACCAATGAAGACGGGCAAGCGCTCAATCAGACGTTTCCAACTGCTCACCTGGGTGGTTGGGCTGGTTTCGTTCGTCCTCGTGATAGGCGTCGGCGGTGCGGCAGCAGCGGTCAGGATGGAGTCGTCGAACACCAAGGTAAGCCTCAACGGCTTCCAGATCGGCGGCATCGAGCTGTCGGGTTTGGACAAGGCGGCCGCCACCCAGAAGCTTCACCAGCGCTACGAGGCGCCCCTCGACACCCCCGTCAGAATCAGCCTCGACGGCCAGACACTCCAGACCACCACCCGCCGCGAGCTCGGCGCATCGACAAACGTCGACGAGGTCTACGGCCGCCTGGTCAAGCTGCACCAGGACATCCCCTCGTACAAGCGGCTCTGGTACCGCATCACAGGCATGTCCATGGGCCACAACCTGCAGGTCGAGACCAAGGTGGAGGGCGACAAAGCGGCCGAGATGGTCAAAAAGCTTGCCGAGGCGGTCAACAAGGCCCCGGTTAACGCAAGCGTTTCGGTAACCGGCGGGGCTCCGAAGATCGTCGACGGCGCCCCCGGCTTCGCGCTGGACGAGAAGCAGGCCGTCGAGCTGCTGGAAAACGCCTCCCGGAAAGCGGTTCCCGCCGTCGACCTGACCGGCAAGCCGGTCGCCCCGAGCGTCACCAAGGAGAACTTCAAGGACATCCTCATCGTGAAGGTGGGGGAGAACAAGCTGTACCACTACGACGGCGAGCAGCTCGTGAAGACCTACGACGTCGCCACCGGCCTTCCCAAGTTCCCCACCCCAATCGGCCAGTTCAAGATCACGCAGAAGCGGTTCCGTCCCACCTGGGTGAACCCGGCCAAGAAACCCGGCGAGTGGGGCGCAAAGCTGCCGGCCCAGATCGGCCCCGGGCCGAACAACCCGCTGGGGACCCGTGCGATGAACCTGAACAGCCCCGGAATCCGGATCCACGGGACCACCGCCGACAACTCGATGGGCTACAACGCATCGCACGGCTGCGTGCGGATGAGAATGTCGGACGTCGAGGAGCTCTTCGAGAGGGTCGACGTCGGCACGCCGGTAATCATCCAGTCGGCCGGACCGGCTCGCCTGATGCCGTCGCCCCCCAAGGCGCCGACCATTCAGGACCTGGTGGAGAGCAACGGGACCGCTGCGCAGGTTGCGCCGGTCGCCCCCGCTCCGGCTCCCGCCCCCGCTCCTGCGCCCGTGACGCCCGCGCCGGCCCCGGCGGCCCCGCCGCCCCCCGCTGCGGTCAACCCTCCTCCTGCCCCGGTGGTGCCGCCCCTCAACATGAACCTGAACGACTAACCGAGCATCGATCACCGGAAACAGGCACTACTGAGGCGATTCCCCGCAGACTCCTTGGACGAGGTTTGTCTCCAGGGCCGAA
>DASTUJ010000068.1 GCA_035759705.1 Actinomycetota bacterium
TGGTAGGCGACATCCTTCAGCTGCCCGTCCAGCCGTCCGTTGCGAATGCGCCAGAACTGCTGGCCGGTGAACTGGAAGTTGTAGCGCTGCATGTCGATGCTCCAGCTCTTGTCGCCGACAACGTAGATGCCGTTTTCCACTCCACCGACGAGGTCGTTCAGTGACACCTCCTCGGCCCCAGCCTGCAGGGAGACGTTCGGCATCCGCTGGAGCGGAGCGTGTGACGCCGAGTCGGCGAAGGCGCACCCGTTGGACCGGCCGAATCCCTCCTTCAGCGCCATCTGCCGGTTGAGCTGGTAGCCGACCAGGACGCCGTCACGGATCAGGTCCCAGGTCTGCCCGGCCACCCCCTCGTCGTCGTAGCCGACCGTCGCCAGCCCGTGTTCCACGGTCCGGTCCCCGGTCACGTGCATGAACGGCGCGCCGTACTGGAGGTTGTTCAGCTTGTCGAGGGTCGCAAAAGACGTCCCGGCGTAAGCCGCTTCGTAGCCCAGGGCCCGGTCGAGCTCGGTGGCGTGGCCGATCGACTCGTGGATGGTCAGCCACAGGTTGGACGGGTGGATCACCAGGTCGTAACGGCCCGGCTCCACCGACGGAGCCGACATCTTCTCCTCCAGGAGCGACGGGATCTCGTCCGCCCACCCGCTGTAGACCTCCTGCGAGAAGTGCTCCCAGCCCCGCCCCTGCGGGAGGGTGCAGCTGCGCATTGTCTCGAAGGCGCCGGTGCTGGGATCGATCTTCGTGGCGTCGAACTCGCCGTGCACCCTGACCCGCTGCTGCGTGGTCTCGGTGCCCTCCAGGTTGGCGAAATATTTGTTCTCAAGCACCAGCAGGGCGGAGAAGTCGACGTGGTCGACCTTTCCCGAACCCAGCACCTTCTCGTTGACGCCGAGGAAGAAGGCGACCTTCTCGTCGTCGGGGACCGAGAACGGGTCGACCTCAAAGCTGGAGATGTGGGTGTCCCGATAGGTGGGCTCGGGGGCGAGCTCCACCGGCTCCCGGTTGAGGGAGGCCAGCGCGGAGGCGACCTCCACCGCGGTGGCTGCGGTAGCGGCGGCGGCGTCCGGGGTAAGGGTTACGCTGGAGGCGAAGCCCCAGGCCCCATCGGCGACGACCCGCACCGAGTACCCCAGGGTTTCCGTGGTCGACATGCTCTCCAGGGAGGTGTCGCGGGCGTGGATGCCCTGGTTCCGGTCCCGCTCGAAGCGGAAGTCGGCGTAGGTTGCGCCCAGATCCCGGGCCCGGGAAAGGGCCGCCTCACCCAGCCGGCGAAAAGGAAGGTCACCGAATGAGGGATCCATTGCGCTCACCGGGCCAGTCTACCGACCTGCGCTCCCGCCTCGCTCAGGAGCGCCGGCTGGCCGAAGGCCAGATCTCTGCGATGACCGCACAGCTGGAGGAGATCATCGCATCGTCGCAGTTCGTGGCGACCGACGACGAGCACGACCCGGACGGCTCCACGGTGGCGTTCGAGCGATCGAAGGTGTCGGCGATGTTGACCCACTCCCGCGCCCGCCTGGCTGAGGTGGAGGCGGCGCTCGAGCGGTTGGACACCAACGCCTACGGGCTTTGCGAGGGGTGCGAAAGGCCTATTGCGGTGGAGAGACTTCTGGCCCGGCCGGTCGCCCGGCTCTGCGTCGCCTGCGCGACCGCCCAGGAGCGCCGCAGCTAGGCCGAGGGGTCCCCGTACAACCGGTCGAAGGCACGGCGCACTACCTCGTAGCACTCGCAGGACATGCCCTCGAGCATCGCCCGGTCCCGGATGGTGATCTCGCCCCGGGCGTAGGAGATGGCTCCCGCTTCCTGGAGGGCCGCTGCCGCCTCGGTGACCGACGCTCGCCGGGCCCCCAGCATCTGCGAAAGAAACTCCTGGGTGAGGTGGAACCGATCCTCCTCCACACGGTCCCGGGTCATCAAAAGCCAGCGCGCGCAGCGCTTCTCGATGTTGTGCAGGCGGTTGCAGGCTGCGTTCTGCCCGACGAGGCTGAACAGGGCATAGCTGAACTGGTTGACCAGGCCGGCGAGCTCGGGGGACCGGGCAAGCTCGGTCCGGAAGACACGGACCGGGACCCTGATGGAGTCGCCCTCGATCTGTGAGACGCCCCGGGCGTTGGAACCCTTTGCCGGGTCGTAGGTCATGGGGGCGCCGACCAGGCCCTCGCACCCCACCGTCGCCATCTCGATGAGATCGCCTTCGATGAGGATCGTGACCAAAGAGATAACTCCGGACAGCGGAAAGTACACGTACTCAATCGGCTGCCCGGGCTCGAACAGAACCTTCGCCAGGTCGAGGTGCTCCAAACGGGAGTCATCCATAAGACGGTCTCTGACCTCTGCGGACAGGTTCGAAAGGAGCAGGTTGTCCTTGAACGAGACTGCCGGAGTTGCTAGACGATCCATGATCGGCCCTTCATTGAAGAGGCTCTGGCCCAGGGCCGAGGGGACGGCAGCATGATCATCGGCTGCGTCGAGGTCGAATGACAGAAGTGTCGCTTCCTCTCCACATTGGGCCTGTAAGCGGTCAAAGTCAAGCCGCAAGAGGGCCCTTGACATTTGCCGCAATGTACGGTTGCGGACCGACAATCCCAAGAATTCTCTTTATTGTCCCCTTTCTACTCAAGTAAAGGGGCAACTTCTTGGACCTGCATTTAAAGAAGGATCAGTTGAGCGGCCGTTCCGGTGTGACTGTTTCGGGCGAGGTGGACATGGCAAACTCGCAACTCCTCCAGGATTACCTGAACGACCAGATCCAATCGGAACGGAAGGATCTCTTCTTGAACCTGGAAGAGCTTTCGTTCATCGACTCGAGCGGGCTGGCCGTCCTCCTGAACACTCGCAGGCTCCTGCAATCGTTCGATCGCTCCCTGGTGCTGGTATCGCCGAATCAGCTCGTAAGGCGGGTCCTGGAGGTAACCGGGCTGGACGCCGTATTTGAGATCGACATGGCCGGCGAGTCGGAGTTTTCCGCGGCCCAGGCCACGGCGTGAGTGCCCCGGGCAACGGGTTGAGGTCCACCGAGCTGTACGCAGTTCCCGAGCTTCGTGTCGAGACCGCCCCATCGCACGACCCGATGCTTGGCCGGTCCGCCGAAATCTTCTCCCGGGTCATCCTGGGCAAGACGAATCTCCAGCAGGTGCTCCAGCTGGTTGCGGACCGGGCCCTCGAACTTTCCCCGGACACGAATGCCGCAGTGGTGTCGTTGCCCCTCAAGAAGGGTTCCCTGAGCGCGTTCGCCGGCAACGGCCGGATCGAGTTGGAAAGTCTTGCGGCCGCGCCGGAACCCGGTCCCGGATCGGACGCAGCGGGGCAGGGAAGGGCCCAGGTCGTTCGCTCCCTGATCGTGGAGAAGCGGTGGCCCGAGTTCACCAACCGTGCGCTGTACTGCGGGGCCCAGAGCGTTCTGGCCTGCCCGCTCTCGGGCGACGGCCAGGTTATCGGAAGCGTTGTTTTCTACTCGTCCCAGGAGGAGGCCTTCGGCGCCCATCAGGCGGCCGTTGCTCAGGCTTTTGCCGACGGCGCGGCCGTGCTGCTGTCGAACGCCAGGGCGTACGAAGCGGCCACCGCACTCTCGGCCCAGCTGAACGAGGCTTTGCAGTCCCGGGCGGTCATCGACCAGGCCAAAGGCATCCTCATGGTCACGCAGGGCATATCGGCAGACGAGGCCTTCGAGAAGATCAAAAGCATCTCCCAGAGCGCCAACATCAAGGTGCGGGAGCTGGCCCAGCATATCGTCAGGGACACCCTGGCGAAGGGCCAGGCAACCTCCCGGCCCGTGTAGGAAACAGCCCTTCCGGGAAGGATCCCAGGGAAAAGTAAAACACTGGGGCCCCCGAAAGGAGCTGGTTGTGGAAGCCAAGATGTTCGAGACTCGCATCGATATCCCGAAGGACAACCGCTCGAAGCTGGTCGACCTGTTGAACTCCCGGCTGGCCGACGTGACCGACCTGTACACCCAGGCAAAGCAGGCCCACTGGAACGTGAAGGGGTCGGACTTCTACCAGCTGCACGAGATGTACGACCGCCTGGCCGAGGAGTTGCTGCCCTTCGCGGACCTGATCGCCGAGCGGGCCACGGCCCTGGGCGGGGAGGCGCTGGGCACCGTCCGGATGGCGGCTTCATCGAGCTCCCTCAAGGAGTTCCCACGGGACGCCTACGGCAGCATGGACAGCGCGGACGCCCTGGCGGACCGCTACGCGATGTTTGCCCTGAAACTCCGGGAGTCGGCCGACGAGGCCGAGCAGCTGGAGGACATGGACACCAACGACCTGCTGATCGAGGTCAGCCGCGAGGTGGACAAGCAGCTGTGGTTCCTGGAGGCGCACCTGCAGAAGTCGCGCTAGCCGAACTTGGAACATCAAGAGGCCGCCCCTCAGGGGCGGCCTCTTGAGTGTCCAGCTGTAAAGAGCGTTTCTATAAAGTCGTGCGGCGGCTTCTCTCGTGTCGGTCATTCTTGGTACAAGCCACCGCCTTGCTTTCTGAACTCCGCCGACTTCTCCTTCATCCCCTCTTCCAGGGCTAGGGCGGTGTCGAGGTTGTGCTGCTTCGCGTAGTCCCTCACGTCCTGGCTGATCCGCATGCTGCAGAAGTGCGGGCCGCACATCGAGCAGAAGTGCGCCTTCTTGGCCGGCTCGGAAGGGAGCGTCTCGTCGTGGTAGCTCCGCGCGGTGACCGGGTCCAGCGACAGGTTGAACTGGTCCTCCCACCGGAACTCGAAGCGGGCCTTCGACAGGGCGTCGTCCCACGCCTGGGCGCCCGGGTGGCCCTTGGCCAGGTCCGCGGCATGCGCCGCAATCTTGTAGGCGATCACCCCGTCCTTCACGTCCTTGCGGTCCGGCAGACCCAGATGCTCCTTGGGGGTGACGTAGCAGAGCATCGCCGTGCCGTACCAGCCGATCATCGCCGCGCCGATCGCCGAGGTGATGTGATCGTAGCCGGGCGCGATGTCGGTGGTCAGGGGGCCGAGGGTGTAGAAGGGGGCCTCGCCGCAGATCTTCATCTGCAGGTCGACGTTCTCTTTGATCTTGTGCATCGGCACGTGGCCGGGGCCCTCGATCATCACCTGGATGTCCCGTTCCCAGGCGACCTTCGTCAGCTCCCCGAGCGTCTCCAGCTCGGCGAACTGGGCGGCGTCGTTGGCGTCTGCGATCGAGCCCGGCCGCAGGCCGTCGCCCAGCGAAAAGGCGACGTCGTAGGCCGTCATGATGTCGCAGATGTCCGAGAAGTGGGTGTACAGGAAGTTCTCCTTGTGGTGGGCCAGGCACCATGCGGCCAGGATCGACCCGCCCCGGGAGACGATCCCGGTCATCCGCCGGGCGGTCAGCGGAACGTAACGCAGCAGCACGCCGGCGTGGATGGTGAAGTAGTCGACCCCCTGCTCGGCCTGCTCGATCAGGGTCTCGCGGAACACGTCCCAGCTGAGGTCTTCGATCTTGCCGTGGACCTTCTCCAGCGCCTGGTAGATCGGCACCGTGCCGATCGGCACGGGCGAGTTGCGGATGATCCACTCCCGCGTCTTGTGGATGTCGGACCCGGTCGACAGGTCCATGACGGTGTCGGCGCCCCAGAGGGTCGACCACGCCATCTTGTCGACCTCCTCGGCCACGGACGAGGTGACGGCAGAGTTGCCGATGTTGGCGTTGATCTTGACCAGGAAGCTGCGGCCGATCGCCATCGGTTCGGCTTCCGGGTGGTTGATGTTGGAGGGGATGATCGCGCGGCCCCGGGCCACCTCTTCCCGAACGAACTCCGGTGCGAGGCCCTCGCGGATGGCGACAAACTCCATCTCCGGCGTGATCGTGCCCCGGCGGGCGTAGTGCATCTGGGTGACGGTTGCTCCCGGCTTTGCGCGAAGGACGCCCTCGCGGCGCTGGAAAGCGGGGTCGGTCACGGCGCCGGCCACCGGCTCCACATCGCCCCGGCCGGTGATCCAGTCGCGCCTGAGGGGGGCGAGCCCCTTCTCGACGTCGACCCTGATGGCCGGGTCGGTGTACGGGCCGCTGGTGTCGTACACCCGGTGCGGCGGGTTGTCCTCGACGCCCGCCGACCCGGGGGTGGGGGAGAGGACGATCTGTCGGAATGGGACCCGGATGTCGGGGCGGCTGCCCGTCACGTAGACCTTGCTGCTGGACGGGAAGCTGTCCTCCGGGCGCGCGGCGTCAGGCTTTTTGGTCAGGGCCTCGACTGGGATCAACTCGGATGTGCTCATGTGGGCCTCCCTCCGCCGGCATTACCCGGATCAGGTTCAAGGGTCGCCTTTCGGCCTCTCAGCCCCGTGCGGGGCTCCCCTGTGGTTGCGCTTGAAGTTTCGTGCGTACCTAGACGCTACCACCCCTGCTTGCGGCCCGAGCCCCCCGGAGGCATTCCGCCGAATTCCGGCGCACTTGGCCGATAGTGGGTACAACACTTCCGCCACAAGCCGATTGAACCCAGACGGAGAGCGGTATGGACGGAACCCAGGACCTCGGAATTCAGCGCCCGCTGGAGCGGCGCCGCGGCTCCGGCGCGCGCATCGTCCTCCTCATATGGGTTCTCGCTGCATTGGCGCTCGCCCTGCCGGGGGACGGGGTCACGCCCCAGATCGAACCCCAGGCCCCAACTGAGGCGGCCCCGGACCCAAACGCTTCGCCGGCGCCGGCGCTGCTCCCCACCAGCGACCTCATCTACCGGGTTCCCGCCAAGTACCGGCAGTACTGCATCCCGATGGACAACAAAGGCTTCGCCTACGAGACCCTGGAGTGCTCCGAAGGCCTCACGCGCGCCTTCTATACGCGGTATGTGACCGTGGCGGCCATGGATGCCCACTTCGACGAGCAGATCGGGCATCTGAACCTCCCGCTTAGGCCGGGCGGCTGCAAAGCCGGCGTCCCCAGCCAGGACACCTGGCACTACACACACTCCGCCGACCGGCCCGAAGGACGCATGGCGTGCTTCTTCCTGGCCGAGAATGTTCCGGTGACCGCGTTGACCCAGCCCGAGCAGCGGCTGCTCGCGGTGGTCGTCTCCAACCCGAGCCTAGGCATGCCCGGGCATCACGAAGCCTGGTCCACCCGGGTCCCCAACCCTCCGAGTGAGCGCCAGCCGTCCGAACCGAGCGTAGGAGAAGGCTAGACCCCCCGCTCCTTCAGCCACACGGGCAGGGCGAGCGCCACCAGCAGCCAGATCCCGACGACCAGCAACAGACCCTGCACCGCCCATGCCGCAAACAAAGCGATTGCGACGATCTCGGTCCCCAGGCTCGCAACCGAGGTCACGGTGGCCCGGGACGGGCCCTCGATTCGGTCCTGGACCCGGGCACCGACCACCACCAGCACCATCTGGTGCAGGCAGTAGAACGCCGCAACGCCCAGCAGCCCGGCCGGCAGCGCGATCAGGGCCATCGCCCCCAGCAGGGCCAGCGCTCCGAACATGACCGACGACAGCGCTCCCGCGCCCAGCCTGTCACCCCGCCCGCTCCAGGCAGAACCGGCCGCACCGGCCAGCGGAAGGCCGATTACGGCCAGTGGAATCACCGCCGTCGGAACACCCCAGTCCCTGGCCATCAGAGGGAAGTACTCCTCCAGGCCGTCGAGGCCCCCGATCAGCGCTGCTGCGACCACGGCAGCACGAACCACCGGGGACGTGGTCGCTTCCCGGATGCCCGCACGCAGCACCTCGAAGTAGCTCGGACCGCCGCCGTCCTCTCCCTTGATCCGGGCGGGCTCGGGCAGCCGGGTTGCAAGGAGTGAAGCAGCCAGGCAGATCCCGATGCTGACCCAGCCGACCAGCTCGTAACCCCCGACCGAGAGAAGTAGCGCTGCCGCCCCGGCGGCCGGAATCTGGCACAACAGCGCCAGCGAGTTGACCCACCCGTTGATGCGGGCATAGTGCTGCTCTGCGCTGCGCTCCACCAGCCCCTCGTAGAGCAGCGCCTCGTAGGCGCCGGTGACCAGTGCGCCCCCAAATCCCCACAGGATGAAGCCGGCGGCGAAGGAGACAAACCCTGGGAGCACGATCCACAAACCGAAGCCCACCGCCTGAAACAGGCTCGATGCGATCAGGGCTGCCCGGCGGGAGAACCGGTCGGCGAGGGCTCCCGAAGGGACCTCGGCAACGATGGCCGTGGTCGACCAGAGCATGAACAGCACCGAGATCTTTGCGTCGGAAAGGCCGGTGTCGGCGAAGAGCAGCGCGTAGACCGCGTAGAGCGGCACGGTGTCGGCAAGCGTTGCCCATCCGACTACAAGCCGGCTAAGCCGGCGTGTTTCGGGGGCTAGGGAAGGTCAACCAAAGCGGAATTGCATAGCGGAAATCATATCTTCAGTTGACGGCAGAGGGCTCACATTCGATCCCGAACCATTAGACGGCCGATTGCAGGACTCGATTTTCCTCAAATTTTGCTTGGAGTAATTCGAGGCGGGGCATAAAATATCTCAGGCCAATCGATGCCCCCGGTTGGTTTTCAGGTCAGTAATCGGCAGGAAGGAAAGGGGTTTCCTTTGAAGATCTTCAAGCTTGCAGTCATTGCATGCTTTTTGGCTGTGCTGGCAGTGCCTCCAGCGAGCGCAGAGAACAACTGTGACGCCAACGGCCCAGGTGCGGACACCACCGCGTGTACCCAGGAGTTCGACCTGACCAGCGGCGACTCCGGCGACACCGGCGCCACGGGCGACGGTGGCGACGGCGGTGCTTCCGGCGACGCAGGAGATGGCGGCGACGGCGGCGACTCCGGCAGCGCCCGGGGTGGCAGCGGCGACGGCGGTAACGGCGGAGCAGGTACCGGCGGCTCCGGTGGAAGCGGAGGCGGTAACGGCGGTGCGGGCGGCGGCGGCGGCGCAGCGGGAGGCAGCGGCAAGTTTGCCGGCGCCACCACAGGCGGCGGCGACGGCGGCGGCGGCAGCGGCGGTGCGGGCGGCGACGGCGCCTGTGACGGCAGCAGCAACGGCGGCGACTCCGGTGGTTGCAACGGCGGCGACGGCGGCTCGGGTACCGGCGGCGACGGCGGCGAGGGCAACGGCGGCGATGCCGAGTCCGGCGACGGCGGCGAAGGCGGCGAAGGCGGCGACTCCGGCGACGGAGGACGTGGCGGACGCAGCGGCAACAGCGGCGACTCCGGTGACACCGGCGACGTTTGTGCCGATGCCGACAACAACAACAACTGCTAAACCGCTGACCAGAAACAAGAGGACGGGTCCCCGAAAGGGGGCCCGTCCTTTTTGATGCGAACCTTTCAGCGGGCGGGCGAGACCCTATCGGGGAGACCCAGGGCCGACACGAGCTCGCCGACCTTGCCCGGCACCGCCCAATACCAGATCCATGAGCCCCGGCGCTCCCGGTCCACCAGGCCCGCTTCGTAGAGGACCTTCAGGTGGTGGCTGACGGTCGGTTGGGAGCGGCCCACCGGTTCCACCAGGGCGCAAGCGCAGACCTGACCGGGCTGGGAGGCAATCAGCGAAAAAAGCCTCAGACGCGCCGGGTCGGCCAGAGCAGCGAAGCCCCGCGCCATGCCCGCCGCATCGGCCTCGGAGATCGGCTGCTCAATCGGATCGCAACACTCGCCTTCGGTGACCGACAACAGGTCTAGCTCTCGTTTCATGAATTCATATTGACAGCTATCGATAAGTCTGGCAACGTTCATATCGACAATCATCGATGTGAGGAGGACCACGTGGAGGACTCTGAGATCCGGGCAGCCGTACAAACCCGTTATGCCGAGCTGGCGGTCGTGGCGGTAGACGGAGGGGTCAGCTGTTGCGGGGAGGGGAGCGATTGCTGTTTTGGTCCCTCCGGCTACGGGGAGGCCGACCTGGCCGCACTCCCGCAACTGGCGGCGAACGCATCGCTCGGCTGCGGCAACCCGACTGCTATCGCCGAGCTCAGCGAGGGTGAGGTTGTGCTCGACCTCGGGTCGGGCGGCGGCATCGACGTACTCCTGTCCGCAAGACGGGTGGGCGAGTCCGGGAAGGCGTACGGCCTGGACATGACCGACCAGATGCTCGACCTCGCCCGCCGCAACGCAGCCGACGCCGGGGTGGGCAACGTCGAGTTCCTCAAGGGGCACATCGAGCACATCCCGCTTCCCGACGCGTCGGTGGACGTGGTGATCTCCAACTGCGTGATCAACCTTTCGTCGGACAAGGCGCAGGTCCTGGCCGAGGCCGCCCGGGTGCTTCGCCCCGGGGGCCGTTTTGCAGTGAGCGACGTTATTGCCGACGACGACATGGACGAGGCGACCCGCCTGGACATGCAGCAGTGGACCGGCTGCGTGGCCGGGGCGCTGACCCGGTCCGAGTTCCTGGGCCACCTGGCCGCCGCCGGTCTGGTGGAGGCGGAGATCACGGAGACGCACCGGGTTCACTCGAGCGCAGGGTCGGCCATCATCCGGGCGCGCAAGCCGGCCTAGTGCCCTGTTGGCGGACAGGGCACTAATACGCTCCCGGAACCCACCCGGCGGCCTGCTAGCCTCTAGTTCCGAAATCGGTTTGGAACGGGGGGCAGGCATGGGCACGCAAGAAGAGAAGGGCTTCGACTTCAACATCCCGGTCGTCGCCGACCGGCGCGAGTTCTTCGAGCAGGAAGCCGTGCTGTCGGACCCGCCGGGTGAGCTGGCCAACGACCTGGAACCGGAGGAGGTCGCCGAAAGCCTGAAGGCCATGAGGGAGTCGGCAGCCAAGCGCACCGCAGCCCCGGAGCCCGAATCGGAGTGAAGCCGAATTGACCGGCTGGGAGCAGGTCGCTGTGTTCTTCGGGGGCATGGCGGCGGGAGCAGTCAACACCATCGTCGGAGCCGGGTCCCTCATCACGTTTCCACTGCTGCTGGCCATCGGCTACCCGCCGGTGATCGCCAACGTCAGCAACACCGTCGGCCTGATACCCGGCTCGGTTTCCGGCGCCTTCGGCTACCGGCGGGAACTAGAGGGGCAGCGGCCCCGGCTCCTACGCCTGTGCGCTGCCGGGGGGCTGGGCGGCCTGTCCGGCGGGCTGATCCTTCTGGCCATGCCCGAGGCGGTTTTCGAGGGCGTGGTCCCGTTTCTGATCGCGCTTGCGTGCGTCCTCGTGCTGCTGCAGCCCGCGGTCGCCCGGCGGCTTGAGAACCGAACGTCGGCCCGGGAAGGACTGGCCAGGCCCGACGTGGGCGTCGGTCTGCTGGCGGGTGTCTACCTCGCCGGGATCTACGGCGGCTACTTCGGGGCCGCGCAGGGGGTGCTGCTGCTCGGCTTGCTCGGGATCGGGCTGAACGAACACCTCCAGCGGGTGAACGCCGCCAAGAACGTGATCGCCGCCACCGTCAACACCGTTCCTGCGGTGCTGTTCGTCCTGGTGGCCGACGTGTCCTGGCAGGTCGCCCTTCTGCTGGGTGCCGGGTCGGTGATCGGGGGCCAGGTCGGGGCCAAGGTTGGCCGGCGGATGCCCGCCGGGGTGCTCCGGGCGGCGGTCCTGGCGGTGGGAATTGTGGCGATCGTGAGGATTCTCGCGGGGTAGAAACGGGTCGTCGAAAATCGGTCGGACTGCAACTAAACCCCTGGTAACGTTGGTCCACGTCCTGCGATAGTTATCCGGCAGGGTCGAGCACATTTCAGGGGGGACTATGAGCCTTAGAAGGACCGGACCGGCCGCGCCGGTCAGCAACGTCGAAGACCTGTTGAGCCGGGCGGCGGTCGTTGCCGTCGACGTGACGAAGGTCTACGGAGAGGGCGAAGCCGCGGTTCGGGCGCTGGACGGCGTCAGCCTGGTGGTTCCGAAGGGGACGTTCACGGCGATCATGGGCCCCTCGGGGTCCGGCAAGTCCACGCTTTTGCAGTGCCTGGCGGCATTGGACGACCTCACGTCGGGCAAGGTTTTCATCGGCGGCGTCGAGATTTCGGGCCTGGACGAGAAGGAGCGCACGATTCTGCGCCGGGACAAGGTCGGCTTCATCTTTCAGGCGTTCAACCTGGTCCCCACCCTGAACGCCATGGAGAACATCTCCCTTCCCATGAACCTGGCCAAGCGCCCGCCGGACAAGAAGTGGATGGACTACCTGATCAAAACAGTCGGGCTCGGGGACCGCCTGCACCACCTTCCCGGCGAGCTTTCCGGCGGCCAGCAGCAGCGGGTGGCCGCAGCCCGGGCCCTGGCGAGCCGGCCCGAGATCGTATTTGCCGACGAGCCGACCGGCAACCTCGACTCACGGCGTGGGCAGGAGATCCTGCAGTTCCTGAGGCGCACGGTCGACGAGTTCGGGCAGACCATCGTCATGGTCACCCACGACCCGTTCGCCGCCAGTGTGGCCGACCGGGTGGTGTTCCTGGCCGACGGCCGGGTGGTCGAGGAAATGATGGATCCCAAGGCGGACCAGATCCTGGACCTCATCAAAACCCTGGAGAGCTGACCCGTGTGGAAGCTGACGATAAAAAACCTCAAGGCGCGCAAGCTGCGGCTGGCCATGACCGCCCTGGCGGTGGTTCTCGGCGTAGGTTTCGTCGCCGGGACCTTTGTTCTCACCGACACGATGAACTCTGCTTTCGACAACCTGTTCAGCGACGTGAACGAGGGGCTGGACGTGATTGTTCGCTCCGAGAGCGAGTTCGAAAGCCAGCTGGGCGGATCCCGACAGCCCATACCGGACACCCTGATCGAGACGGTCCGCGGGGTCGACGGGGTCGACGCGGCCGCCGGCAACGTCGGGGGGTACGCCCAATTCGTCACCGAGGACGGCGAGGCGGTGACTACCGGAGGTGCGCCGACGCTGGGAGCGAGCTGGTACGACGAACCGGAGGGGTCGGTCGTTATACGGGAGGGTGAGGCGCCCGTGGGCCCGGATCAGGTGGTGGCCGACGCAGCGACGGCGGACAAGCATGGCTTCGAGGTGGGCGACCGGATCACCGTCATCACCCAGATCGCTCCCCGGGAGTTCGAGGTCACCGGCATCGCAGGCTTCGGCGAGGCGGACAACCTGGGCGGGGCCACGTTGGCGATCTTCGACCTGCCGACCGCGCAGGAGGTGTTCAACAAGCCGGGAGAGGTTGACAGCATCGACATCTCGGCCGAGAACGGCGTATCGGTTGTGGAGCTTAGGGAAAGCCTGGAGGAGGTTCTGCCGGACGGAGTCGAGGCGGCCGACGCGCAGGAGGTGGCGGCGGAGATCTCCGGTGCCATCAAGGAGGGCCTCGGCTTCTTCAACACCGCTCTTCTTGTCTTCGCAGGAATCTCGCTGTTCGTGGGCGCCTTTTTGATCTTCAACACGTTCTCGATCACCGTCGCCCAGCGGACCCGGGAGTTCGCACTGCTGAGGGCACTCGGGGCCAGCGGAAGGCAGGTGACCGGCGCCGTCTTCCTGGAGGCACTGGTAATCGGCATCGTGGCGTCCGCCGCAGGAATTGCGGCCGGGTTCGGAATTGCCCTGGGTCTGCAGGCCCTGCTCAAGAGCTTCGGAATCGATCTTCCGTCGGAGGGACTAGTATTCCTGCCCCGTACCGGGATCGTCGGGGCGGTGCTCGGCATCTCGGTGACCATGATCTCGGCAATCGCTCCCGCCCGCCGTGCAGCGAAGATTTCGCCCATGGCGGCTATGCGCGAAAACGCCCCGAAGGCCGCCAGGTTCTCGCCGCGCCGTACCATCGCCGGCCTGGCGGTGACCTTGCTCGGTGTCGGGATCCTGTTTGCCGGACTTTTCGGCGACATCGGGGAGCCGGCTCAGCTCGTGGGCGCCGGGGCGTTCGTCACCTTCCTGGGGGTTGCCATCCTGACCCCGCTCTTTGCCGGGCCCCTGGCTAACCTGATCGGCTCGCCCATGCAGGTGCTTAGGATGCCCGGCAAGCTGGCCCGCCGTAACGCTGCCCGCAATCCAAAGCGAACCGCGGCCACCGCCGCAGCCCTGATGATCGGCCTGGCGCTGGTTGCCCTGGTGAGCATCATGGGGTCGTCGATCAAGGATTCGACCAACAAGGTGCTCGACGAGTCGCTGGAGGCGGACTTCACGGTCGCCACCGGGGGCTTTGCGCCCTCCTTCATCAGTCCCCAGGTTGCGTCCGACATCGCCAAGCTCCCGGAGGTGGACGTGACTGCCTCCATCCGCCTGGGCCAGTTTCGGCGGGAAGACGGCGGCTCCTCCTTCGTTGTGGGCGTGGATCCGGCGGGTCTCGAAGCAGTAACCGACATTGGTGTCACCGATGGCTCGCTGGCTTCGCTGGGCGAGGGAGAAATCTTCCTCTTTGCCGACGTCGCCGAGGAGTTGGAGCTGGAGGTGGGGGACACGTTCGTGATGGAGTTCGCAGCAACCGGCGAACAAGATCTGAAGATCGCGGGGTTGTTCGACAACAAATCCCTCGTACAGAGCGACTACGTGCTCGCCATCCCGACGTACGAGGCCCATTTCCCGGAGAAGGTCGACCTGCAGGTCTTCGTGAAGGTGGCCGACGGCGTGAAGCTCTCATCCGCCCGCAACGCAATTGAGGGCGTACTCGAGGACTACCCGGCGCTGAATCTGGAGAACCAGACCGAGACGAAGGAAAAGCAAGCGACCCAGGTGAACCAGCTGCTCGGCATGGTCACCGCCATGCTCGGCCTGGCGCTGGTCATCGCCCTGTTCGGCATCACGAACACGCTGGCCCTGTCCGTGTTCGAGCGGACGCGTGAGCTGGGCCTGCTGCGAGCGGTGGGCATGTCCCGGCGCCAGACGAGGAGGATGATTCGCTGGGAGGCGGTGATCATCTCAATCATCGGTGCGGTCCTCGGTCTGGCCATAGGCCTTTTCTTCGGCTGGGCTCTGGTCAAGAGCCTGGAGAGCGAGGGAATTTCGGTGCTCACCATCCCTTATGGGCAGCTTCTGAGCTACGTGGGCCTTGCAGCTGCGGCCGGTGTGGTGGCTGCGTTCTTCCCTGCCCGGCGGGCGTCCCGGTTGAACGTGCTGGAGGCTATCTCCACCGAGTAGCCGCATTCCGGTCTAGGACTGCTGGTACTCCGCGTAGTCCTTGTGATAGAGGCGGGGGGCGAGGTCGTTCTCCACCAGCAGTTTGTTCTCGACCAACTTGATGTTCAGCAGCTCCTCGGGCTCGGTCCAGAGACCTTTCTTTCGCGTGCTGGTCACGCCGTGACTTTTCTCGAGGAACCCTCCCGGCGCCGCCCCTCCCGAAACGCTCGCACCCCGGCGAAGGCGAAGGGCATGGCCCAGCTCGTGGCCCAGGGCGATAAACGTGGGACTAAGTCCCTCTCGTTTGGTGGTTGCAAGTACCCGGTTCTCCGAGTCCTTGTGCTCCTTTATGTAGGAGACAAGCGAGCCGGTTCCGGGGCCGAACCTGTATCGGGTACCGTCCGGAAGCTGCACGCCGGTCGCTTTCGAGCGCACCGCCTTTTCGTAGGCAGCCAGGGCCTCGGGACTGTCGGGAAGATCCGTGAGCTCCTCGTCCTCGTCACCGGTCTTCTGCGGCGAGCCCTTCGAAGGATCGATTCCGGAGGCCTCCCAACTTCCGGCAGCGAAGGTGACACCACCCCACTTATCCGGCGGCGAAGCGGTTTTGCTACTGGGTGCGATGGTTATGTGCATCGAAGGATCACTCCCGCCTCGATTCGCCTCCCTGATCAGCTTCCTGCCTTGTTTGTGCTGTAGCAGCCGAGCCAGACTGGACAATGCCTTGGATCGAAAGCCCGCGTGCTGGCGTTTGGTGGGGGGCAGGGTGACGTGGCTCACCTGTTCTTCCGTTATCTTTAGATTTCCGGTGCCGGTGACGATGCTCTGCCAGAGTTGCAGGACCTCGGCCTTCTCCACGCTGCTTAGGCCCCTCTCGTCTATCGGAAGCTCGTCGGACTCTTCGCTAAGCCTCTGGATCTGCTTTTCGTGCTCCTCCTGGATTTCGTCGAGCAGTAGGAGGAGTAGTTTCGACTCGGGAGAATCCTTGATCTCTTGCGCGGCTGAATCCCGGAAGTGCCGATGAATCTCGTGCTGCATCTCCGATAGCAGTTGGATTCGTTTTTGCCGCCGCTCTTTGCCCAGGTACTCGTATGGACCTATCGAGATTCCCCAGGTCGAGTGATACTCCTCGAGCAATCCGGCAAGCATCAGCGCGGCTCCACCCTCAATTTGGGCGGGATATCCACGGATGAAGGCTGCGCTGCTCATTAAGCGCTGGATGGGCGGGAGCAACCCGCCGGGTTCTTTCGAGTTCCGCGCTGTCGACCCGTTGGATTTTGAAGTCGCGACCAGAGCCGACACGGCGCGGTTGCCCGCTGATCGCTGAAGGTCGAGAAGGGTCGCACCGTCGTGGATCCATGGCGGTCCGGAGGAGCGCCGGACGGCGGGGTTGGACGCCGGCGTTGTTTGAGGGGAAGCGACCTTCCCACGGTCCATGTTCTCGGGACTAACAGTCTTGCGCGTTGCCGGGCCTCCGTCCGGCCAGGGGCCATGGGCCGGATTGGCTAGTTTTGTAGGGTTGCCAAGTTAACGCAACCCGATACCGGCAGGCAATCGCCGCCAGGCTTCAACCTGTTGACCCAACGGCCCGCGCTGCCATTTGACAGCTAGATGGCCGTGAACTTCGAGCCGGTGTGGCGCAGGCGTTTGCGCGCCTTCTCCAGGTCGTCCGGGGGAACGCACGGATACGAATCCATCGACCAGGGGTGCCAGCCGATCGCGCCGTAGTGCTCCCGGATGAACGACTTGAGCTCGCCCCGGTGTTTGCCGCAGGCGTAGAGGGTTGCCCCGTAGATGCCGTTCCCGCTCCAGATGAGCCACTTCTCCGGGTACGCGTCGACCCACTGACCGAACCGGGCGTTCAGGAGTTGGCGTTCGATGCTTCCCTGCGTCAGCTTGTCCGGGGCGGCGGAGCAAATCTCACACTTGAAGAGCAGCCGTATCGACATGGCGACACCTTAGTCCTAGAGACCCGGCAAATACCAGGTCACCATGGTACCCCCGGCGGCCGGTTGACCCCCCGAGAACCCTCTTGCTTCAGGCGACTCCAAGGGTTGCCGGAACCCGCGCCGGCTAAACATTGGCTGCCGGCCCCCGGTTGGAATCGAGAAGGGCAATCAGCTTGCGGGGCGCCACGTGCCGGTAGGCCTCGGTGACTATCTCGGCAATCTCGTCCCAGTCCGTGGAGATGTCCAGCCGGACGCCCAGCCAGCCTCTCACCCCGACGTACGGGGGGACGAAGAATCGTTCGGGCTCCGCCGAGACCATCTCCGCCTGTACCCCGTCCGGGGCGGCGCACCAGAAGGCCAGCCGGTCGTCGTGGTGGTGGTCGGCGTACATGACGAAGGTCTTCTTGCCCCGGACGAACCAGGTCGGCTCGCCGTGGCTCAACCGCTCGGTTGCCTCCGGCATCGCGAGGCAGATCGAACGGAGACGTTCCAGCTGATCTTCGGCTGCCATAGAAACAGCATCGTCGTAGAGTGATGCGATGTCCATCCCGGTCTCTCTCGGTGAGCTCCCAGAGCAGGTTGCCCGGTTCGGGTCGACCCCCTACCTGATCACCGTGGCGCCCGATTCAACCCCCCACGCCGCTTCGGTTGTGCTGGCCATGGAGGACGGGGTGCTGAAAGGCGGCTGCGGGCGTCAGACCGCCTCCAACATCAGGCAGAACGACGTTGTTGCCCTCCTCTGGCCGGCTCCGGCGCCGGGCCAGCACGCCCTGATCGTCGACGGGTGGGCGGATGTGCAGGGCCGCCCGGACGTTGGATTGGTGGTGGTGATCCAACCGTCCTCGGCGATCCTGCACATCACGTCCCGCCCGCTACAGACGAGCTAGTTTTAGGCGCATGCCCACGGTTGCCAGCCCCGGTCCAGGAACAGGGCGTGGGCGGCAAGCACCTGAGCCAGCGCATCGGGCCCGTGTCCGTAGTCGGCCCGCTCGTTGGCTCCCATTTGGAACAAGCCGAGGAACTGTCCCTTCTTGGCGTGCGTGCGCAGCGTCGACTCGCATCGTGCCACCGCAACCGCCTTGTCCCCTTCTGCGCCGAAGATGTGACGGATCAGCTCTTCGACCGGGAGTTTGGAGACGTCCACGGGGGCAGGCACCGGCGCCGCAGTCGGCAGCGGAATCACCTTCGCCAGGTCCTCGACTCCGTCTATCGGAGGCAGGCCGGCCAGGGAGACCGGAAGACCCGGAATCAGAGCGCCGTCAACCGGGGCGCCGCTTAGACCGAGGTTCATCGGCAGCGCGGCGACCGCTGATGCTGCGGCCTTGAGGGTGGCGGTCAACGGGTCGTCGGCCGGGGGAGTGGACGCGGAGTTTTGAACGGGGGGAGTTGGTGAGCCGGCGGCCGGGGAAGCCGGAACTGCCGGGGGGTTCCCCGCGCCGGTCGGGACGTTTACCGCAACCGTCGGGTTGACGGGAGCAGCCTGATCGGCGCTTCCCGCTGCTGAGGCGATGTGGCGAGGGGTGCGCCGGCCCGCCCTTTTTGCGTCGCGGCTGGTATTCGAGCCGCTGCTCTCGGCGGACCGAAGGGTCTCGGGGGCCGGGGAATCGCTACCGGAGAATGCAACCTGATAGACGATTCCAAACTCGAGAAGTCCTCCGAGAACTCCTACACAAATCCACTTACGCATGGCTATTCTCGCCAAACATGCGACCTCCTAGCTATCGGGGCTAACCAGAAGGCAGCCGAAACCAAGCTTTCGGCTTAAGTGTTGCGCGTTGAATCGCGACTGCGTTCTGGGATTAGGCGGCGACTCTAAGCTACAAGCGTGTGATTACGCAAATCGGCGATAGACGCCCAGCAGACGTTCGAGGGTATAAATCGGCCCGGGGAACCCCGAGGTGGACCGCTTAGAGACCGGCGTTTTCCGGGTGAGAGGCGTCGGTGAACTCCCTGAATTCACCGGTGATCAAGAACGCAGTTTGCTCTGCGATGTCCACTGCGTGGTCGGCGACCCGTTCGATCTGGCGGGCCACCACATGGATCTGCATACCCCACTCGAGCAGCCGCATGTCGTTGCACATCGGCAGGATCTCCTGGATGATTCCCCGGTTCAGCCGGTCCACCGGGTCGTCCATTGTGGGCAGTTGCAGGCACAATTCGAGGTCCCGATTGGCAAAGGCGTCCATTGAGGCCTCGATCATCCCGAGGGCGATCCCGCCCATCTCCCTGATGGTGGTCACCACCTGTTCGTTGCGCGGAAGGTGGGCGATCAAGGAACCGATCTTGGCGATGTTCACGGCCATGTCGGCCACCCGTTCCAGGTGCAGGCTGACGTGAAGCAGGGCGGTGATGAAGCGAAGGTCCGAGGCTACCGGAGCCTGGAGGGAGAGAACGTCCAGGATCCGGCGCTCGATCTCCATGTAGTGCTGGTCGACCTCGTCGTCGCTGGCAATAACGTGGTCGAAGATGTCGGCGTGGTTGTTGACGATTCCGTCCAGGGAGTTCTCGAACATCGTCTGGGCGGCCGCGCCCATCGAGCGAATCATGACCTTCAGGTCCCGAAGGTCGTGGTCCAGCCGCCTGCGGATGTGGGGGGTTGAGTCCGGTACGGTGGTGATTTTCAACCTCCCTGAAAATTTGTTGACGGCTGGGTCTGAACCATCACCGTTCAATCATGGCACTTAAGTCTCAATCGGCAAGCTTTTTCCTCAACGCACCTCCGATGCCAGGTAGGCGGGGTCGGCCGTGAGCAGATACTGGAGCCTCTCCCCGACGATCACGCTGTGATCGGCTATGCGGTCCAGGGCTTTGCCCATCAAGACCGCGCTCACTGCGATCTGCGTCGCGCCCGGGCCGTCCAGGCGAAGAATCTGCTCCAGCAGCCGGGTGTAGCGTCCCTCCATGTCCTGGTTGCGGGCCACCAGGGTGCTCGCCAGCTCCAGGTTCTGGCTCGACCAGGCGCCCACGGCGGTCCGGTAGAGCTCCTGGGCGATCTCGGCCATGGAGTCCAGTGAGACGAACAATTCCGACCCGGCCGGAATCTCCGGGGCGTGCTTGATCACCCGCAGCGCCAGGTCGCCCATGCGCTCCAGCTCCTCGAGCAGCCTCAGCACCGAGACGATGAACCGCAGGTCGGATGCGACCGGGGCCTGCCGGCGCAGCATGTCGTAGCAGCGTTCCGTGAGCGAGACGAGCATGGCGTCGATCTCGTCGTCCGCCCCGAGGGCCAGCGCGGCCACCGCAAGGTCGCCGGTGGCGAGCACGGTTCGCATCCGGCTGAGGGCCTCCCCGACCCGAACCGCCATGACCTCCACCTGCAGGCGCACCTGGTCCAGCTCGGCGTCGAAGTGGATCCGGATGCCGGGCGGGGCGCTCTCCTCCTGGCCCATCAGACAGCTCCTAACCGAACCGGCCGGTGACGTAGTTCTCGGTCCGCTCGTCGGAGGGGTTGGAGAACATCTTCTCGGTCTTGTCGTACTCGACCAGGATCCCGGTTCTGGTGTCGGATGTCTCGTTGACCTCCGCGGTGAAGAAGGCGCACATGTCGCTTACCCGGGCTGCCTGCTGCATGTTGTGGGTGACGATGATGATGCTGTAGTCGTGCTTGATCTCCTCCATGAGGTCCTCGATGCGCCCGGTTGCGATGGGGTCCAGGGCCGAGCAGGGCTCGTCCATGAGGATCACCTCGGGGTCGACCGCCAGAGCGCGTGCGATGCACAGCCGCTGTTGCTGTCCTCCCGAAAGCCCCATGGCGGAGTCCTTCAGGCGGTCTTTGACCTCGTCCCACAAAGCAGCCCTTCTTAGCGATTTTTCGACAATTTCGTCCATATCGCCCTTGATTCCGGCGATTTTCGGGCCAAAAGTGATGTTGTCGTAGATCGACTTGGGGAACGGATTCGGCTTCTGGAAGACCATTCCGACCCTCCGGCGGACCTCCACCGCGTTCACATCCTGGTGGTACAGGTCGACCCCGTGGAACAGGATGCTGCCCTCGACCCGTGCAATCTCCACCAGGTCGTTCATGCGGTTGAAACACCTCAGCAGCGTGGTCTTGCCGCACCCCGAGGGGCCGATAAACGCGGTGATCTGCCGTTCGCAGACGGTCATGTTGACGTTGCGGATGGCCCGGAAGGCGCCGTAGTAGACCGACAGGTCGTTGACTTCGAAGACGGGGACGTCCTCGGTGTCGGTGAGCGGGACGTCTTTAGGGGAGCGTGAGATGTCCAACCGGGGGGAGGGGCTGTTCGGGGGCTTCAGTTTGGAGTCCGGGGGCACGTCGCTCATCTCCTCTTCTCGTACTTGTTACGCAACAGGATGGCGACCGTATTAGCCAACAGTACCACCACCAAAAGCACCACAATCGCCGCGGAGGTCGACTCCCTAAAGCCCGCCTGGGGCCTTCCCGCCCACGTATAGATGATGATCGGCATGGCGGTGAAGCGCTCCTGCAAAGACGACAGGCTGTAGCCGGCGCCCTCCGACAGGTAGCCCGTGGTCGCACCGACCAGGATCAGGGGCGCCGCCTCCCCCAGCGCCCGGGCAAGAGAGAGCACGGTTCCGGTCAGGATGCCGGGGCCGGCATAGGGGAGGACGTGGCTGCGGACCACCTCCCACCGGGTGGCGCCGACGCCGAAGCCGGCCTCCCGGAGGGAGTCCGGGACCGCTCGTAGCGCCTCGGCCGACGTGATGATCACAATCGGCAGCACCAGGACGGCCAGCGTCAGCCCGGCCGAAACCACCGTGGCGCCGTTCGACTCGGGCCCGGTGATGAAGCGCAGCGCCTTCACGAAGATCGCGAACCCGAGCAGCCCGAAGACCACCGACGGGACTCCGGCGAGGTTGCGGATGTTCACGTCGATGAACCGGGTGAGCCGGGATTGGGGGGCGTACTCCTCGAGGTAGATGGCGGCCCCGACCCCGAGGGGGAAGGCGATCAGAACCACGAACATCCCGATGAAGAAGGTGCCCCGAAGGCCCTGGCTGATGCCGGCGCGGGCGGCGGTGATGCCGAGCTTGCCGGTCACGAAGTCACCCAGCCTGGTCGACAGGACACCCCACCCGCCGGACACCACGTCGAACAGAAGCAGAGCGAGAAGGGAGAGGGTGATGAACATGGTCGCCAGGAGCAGCAGCCGGAAGAAGAATCCGGCGGTGTCGAACCGCTTGCCCTTGAGGCGCGCTTTTACGTACTCGGGGGAGCTCGTGACGGCTCTCGAGGACATCAGTACTTCTGCCTGACCCGGCGGACGAACCTACCGGCGAAGGTGTTGAGCAGCAGGGTCATCAGGAAAAGCATCATGCCGACGAAGAACAGGCTCTGGAAGGTGAGGCCGGCGCCCTTGACCGCGTCGGTCCCCCCCGCCATCGACGCCATAGCGGCGGTCATCGTCTGGCCCCGGTCGAAGACGTTCATGCTGAAAAGCGAGCCGCCGCTGGCTCCGGCAGCGATGGCGACGACCATGGTCTCCCCGATGGCCCGGGAGATCCCGATGATGAACGCAGCCACCAGCCCGGACACCGAGGCGGGGATTACCACCCGGATCGACGTGGTCACCTTGCGGGCCCCCATGCCGTAGGACGCCTCTCGCAGAGCTTTCGGCACCGCCTTCATGGCGTCCTCGGCAATCGAAGCCACCAGCGGCGTGACCAGGAGCCCGACGCCGATGCCGGCGGCCATCAGGTTGAACAGGGCCGCCTCCTCGTTCATCCGCTGGACGATCTGAGGCGAGATCCAGGTCAGGGCGAAGAACCCGAGCACCACGCTTGGGATGCCGGCCAGGATCTCCAGGATCGGCTTGAGAACCCGCCGCACCTTCGGCTTGGCGTACTCGGCCAGGAAGACCGCAGCCCCCATCCCGAGCGGGGCGGCCACCAGCATGCCGATCAGCGTGACCAGCACGCTCCCGACAAAGAGCGTGCGGATGTCGTACAGGTCCCGGCGGGGGAACCAGCCCTCACTCCAGAGCGAGGAGAGGTCGACCTGGGTGACAAAGGTGAATGTCTCCCGGGCAAGCGTCAGGACGATCAGGGCGCTGATGACTATCGACAGGGCCGCGGTTCCGAGGAACGCCGCCCGGATGACCGATTCCTTGCGCATGCGGCCACGCTCCCCACGAAGCGACGCCAGGCTGAAGTTCTCCTCCGTGGGTCCGGATGCCATTAGATTCCGCTCTCCTCGAACGCCCTGGCGGTGGCCGCAGCCTCATCCGGGTTCAGGTTCACGTATCCGACCTCGCCGGCCGTGGCCAGTCCCCGTTCGCTTACGTAGTACTCGACGAACGCCCTCAGGGCGGGCTTGGAAGCGAGCTTGGCTTTGTTGACGTAGATGAACAGCGGCCGGGAGACCGGATAGGAGTTGTCGGCGATCGTCTCGTGGCTGGGGGCCACACATACGCCGTTCTCGCCGGCGACCTCGAACGCCTTCAACTGGTCCCGGTTCGCGTCGTAGAAGGCGTAACCCACCCACCCGAACGAGGTCTTCGAGCCCCCGATTCCCTGAATGATGACGTTGTCGTCGGCCGAGGCCTGGTAGTCGGGCCGGGTTTGGGGCTCCTGGCCCCGTGCCTCTGCGATGCCGGCGAGCACCAGCTCGACGAAGCTGTCGTAGGTGCCGGATTCTTCGCCCGGGCCGGTGATGGCCAGCCGGGCGCTCGCGAAGGGAGCCCCTTTGCTGCCGCCCACCTCGGCGGCCAGCTCGTTGGCCTCCTCCCAGTTGTCGACGTTTTTGGACTCGGGCCCGGTAAGGGCGTAGATGTCGGAGAAGGACAGGCACCTGCCGATCCTGTCGTTGTCGGGTGAGGTCAGGACGGCGAGGCCGTCGTTGGCGACCTTCAGCTCGAGGTACTCGACGCCGGCCTGCCGGCAGGACTCGACCTCCTCCTCGGAGATCGCCCGGGAGGCGTCTGAGATGTCGGTGTCGCCCTGGCAGAACAGCTCGAAGCCGTCACCGGTTCCGGGACCGTCGACCGAGATCTTGACGTTGGGGTTGTTGTCGTCGAACACCTCGGCGATGCCTATGGAGATGGGCTCGACGGTGGACGACCCCGAGATCACGATGGTGCCCTTGAGGCCCGTTTCATCACTGTCTCCGCCGCAGCCTGCGGCTGCCATCGCCAGGGCCAGCAACGCCGGTAGGAGCCGGCGGGCTGTACATATGGGGGTGGATCGGCTGCTAGCGTCACGCATCTACCGCCACACTAGGAACATGGGCCACTGTTATGGTGGTCTGAATCTGAACTCTTTCTGAACATCGGAGCGAATCGGTGTCCAAGGTGCTGGTGGTGGAGGACGATCCCACCATGTGCGAGATGCTCGCCTACAACCTTCGCCGTGAGGGGTTCGACGTCGACACCGCCGCGGACGGTGAAACCGGCCTGGCAAAGGCCAACTCGCCGGATGTCTCGATGATGATCGTGGACCTCATGCTTCCCGGCATCGACGGTATGCAGATCACCCGGGAGATCCGCCAGAGGCGCCACGACCTGATCATCCTCATGCTCACCGCCCGCTCCGAGGAGAAGGTCCGGCTGCAGGGTTTCGGCTCGGGCATCGACGACTTCCTCGCCAAGCCCTTCTCGATGGGCGAGCTGGTGGCCCGGGTCAAGGCGCTGCTGCGGCGCTCCCGGGTGGAGGCGCTGCGCTCCGGAGCACCGGCCGAACTGGTTTTCGGGGACCTGAGGTTGGTGACCCGGGACTTTCGGTGCTGGGTGGGGGAAACCGAGGTCGACCTGAGGCCCAAGGAGCTCACCCTCCTGGCAACCCTGGCGTCCGAGCCGGGCCGGCTGTTCTCCCGTGCCGAGCTGGCCGACAAGGTCTGGGGGTACGACAAGATGACCGACACCCGCACCATCGACACCCATATCAAAAACCTGCGCCGCAAGGTTGAGGTGCCTTCTGCCTACACCTACATCGTGACGGTGCGAGGCGTCGGCTACCGGTTCCGCGTCAAGCCCAAAGTGTCGTGAAGCGGGCGCCGGCCCTCCGTTCCAGGATCGCGGGAGTTCAGGTCGCGGTGACGCTCGCAGGTCTGGTTGCGCTCTACCTGGTGCTCGGCGACCGCCTGGGGTCTTCCAGAGGGCCGTTCGTGCTCGTCGGTGCCGGCGTCCTCCTGGCGACCCTGGCTGCCTCGTCGATGGCCGCCAACTGGATCAAACAGTCGCTGGAGCTGCTGGCACGGGATCTCGCTCTTATCGCTCGTGGGCACTCGGACCGGGTCACGGCCAGCGGCCCCCAGGAGACGGTGAAGCTCTCCGAGGCCATCAACGGCATGGCCGAGGAGCTGGCCGGCGTCATCGACGAGCTGCGGTCGGAGACCGCGCTGCGGGAGCAGATCCTGGCCTCAATGCGGGAGGGAGTGGTGCTGGCCGACGGCTACGGAGAGGTGATCTACGCCAACCAGGCCGCCCATGACATGTTCGGGCGCAGTCCGCGGGATCTGCTGCCCGCCCAGCTCGAGGAGCCCGGGGAGCACGAGCTCACGATCCACCACCCCCGCAGGCGCGAGCTGAGGTCGACGTCGGTGAGGCTGGCCGACGGCCGCACCCTGGTGGTGATCCAGGACGAGACGGAACGCAAGCGGGTGGAGTCGATCCGCCGGGACTTCGTGGCCAACGCCTCCCACGAGCTCAAGACTCCGGTCGCCGGGATCATGGTCACTGCGGAGACGGTCGAGCGGGCCATCGACGAGGACATAACCCACGCCAAACGGTTCGCCGCCAACCTGGTCCGGGAGGCCCGGCGCCTGAGCGCCCTGGTACAGGATCTGCTCGACCTCGCCCGGCTGGAGAGGGGGCAGGGGGAGCGGATCAGGCTGCGCCTGGTGGGGGTGGTCGAGGAGGAGGTCGACTCGCTTCGGGAGCGCATCGAGAGAAAGGGCCTGGCGTTGACCGTCGAGCTGGACCGGGAGGTCGAGGTCCTGGGGGTGCAGGAGGACCTGGCGTTGATGGTCCGCAACCTGCTGGAGAACGCGCTCGTCTACACCGCGGAGGGTTCGATCGAGGTAACGATGGCCGACGCCGGCGAGGCATTCGAGCTGAAGGTGGCCGACACCGGCTCCGGCATCCCCACAACGGACCTGGAGCGCATCTTCGAGCGCTTCTACCGGGTGGACAAGGCCCGCAGCCGCGACACCGGAGGCACCGGCCTGGGTCTGGCGATAGTGAGGCACGTGGCCGAGAGCCACGGGGGAGTGGTGGAGGTGGCAAGCGAGTTGGGCTCCGGCTCAACCTTCACGGTACGCCTGCCGCACCCGGCATAGCCGGGGGAGCTACTCCCTGTTACAGGTGATGCCGAGCTTCTCCGGGCCCTTGTTGCAGCGGTCGTCGATGAACCCTTCGATGGCCTTGGTGTTCAACTCGTCGCACTCCTGCATGTGTCTCCAGGAGGCCAGGGCAATGGGCTTCTCTATGTCCGGGTTGGGGATGGAGATCACGCCGTCGATGAACGAGTCGGCGAAGGCGTCCACCTCGTCGATCTCTTCGTCGGAAAGATCCTTGTAGTGGATGATGATCCCGCCGTGCTCGAGGTTGTGAACCAGGGTCTCGTGGTCCGGCGCCTCACGGTAGGAGCCCCACGGGGAGGTCTGGCCGCGGTGGACACCTGAGGTGGGCGGGTTGGTCTTGTAGTCGTCGAAGGTCTCGTCGGCGCCCAGGTGGGGCTTCTCGTCCAGCTCGTCCGGGAAGGACTCGATGTCGCCGCAACCCGCCTCGTCGGCGGCGGCTGCAAAAGCCGCCCTCTCGCCCTTGGACCTTTGGATCCCATAGAAGACTGCGGCGCCCAGGGCGACGAGCAGGACTATCGAGATAAGAACCTGCTTACGCCGTTTGGCCTGCTGGCGTTTCCGGGCGGCGGCGACCCGTTCCTGACGGGCGGCCTCTCGCTTGAGCTTCTTCTCCTCCGCCGACTTGCTGAGCTGCGCTGCCGAAGCGCCTGCTGCGGCGTTCTCTGCAGCCTCGGAGGTCGCCTTTTCGGCGTCGCCTCCTGGAGCCGATGCGGCTTTGGCTGCGCCCGCGCCGGCAGCCGCCCCGGCAGGCTTGCGCGCCTGGGGAGGCTTCTTGCCTGCGGGTCGTTTCTGAGGGGGGCGCTTCTTGGGGGGTGCCATCTGCCCCAATCCTAAACCACTTCCGCGGCGAGCCGTCCAATCCGGCAGCTGAACGCAAAAGCCCCCGGAAGGAATCCCTCCGGGGGCCTGGGGCTTTGCGGATCTAGATGGTCTTGGGCTTGTACTCGATTGCCTGCATGGCGTTCAGGACGTCGAGCCTGTCGGTGAAGACACGCCTGCGGTACTCCTGCAGCCGCTGGCGCCTGGCCAGTGTCTCCATCCGCCGCTGGTCCTTGCTGCCGGCGTTGACCCGGAAGTACTTCATCATGTTGATGGTTTGGCGAAGCTTCTCCCTGAACGGGCTCAATTGCACGACCTCAGGCAGCTGGTAGTCGAAGTTCAGCCACTCGGAGCGGTACTTGGGGTTCGAAGGGGTGTAGGTCCAGCCGACCTGCTTGGCGATGTGGATCAGGCTCTGGTGATCCAGTGCCCGTGCCGTGACCGGAATGCTCGAGACCAGTTCGGCCTCGGTGCCGACAGGGGTGTTGGAGTAGTCGTCGGAGGGCCTCAGCAAAACCGGGGTGTTGTCGACGACGGTCTCTTCCGCCATCATCGCCGGCTCGAAGTCGCCGAGCTGAAGTGCGGGCTTGGGAGCGGTCTTGCGGGCCTTCTTGCGCTTCGGGGCGGCCTCCTCAGGGGCAGCTTCGACAGCTGCAACCAGAAGCTCGGACTCTGCAACCTCGATCGGAGCCACTTCCTCCAGAGCCGCGGCCGGAGCCGACTCCTGGGCGATGACTGCGAGGTCTTCCGCCTCCTCGTCGAGCAGAAGGGAAACCATCTCCTCGTGGTCCAGGTCGCTGCGGAGGTGCCGGATGGCCTTGTGGTTGAGGTCGAGGACCATGGCCCCGCCCATCTTGCGAATCATGACGTGGGAGTCGCACCAGAAGCACTGCAGGACCGGACGGCCGTGGTAAGTGGTGACCAGAGCGTAGTCATCACCCGCGGGGTCGCCCGCCATGTCACACGAAGGACACTTAACTTTCTTACTCACGTCCGGATATTCCTTTCCGTCCGATGAGGCGTGAAGGCTGAGATTCCAACCTCGAGTCACCCCAGATATCGAGTTGGGTCATGTATCTATCGGCAGAAACCCCAGACCTTTAATTACGAGTTCTCGATTACTTTGGGCTGAATCCTGACGTTTGGGCGCGCAAAAGAAAAGTCCAGTCGGGAAATTGTTTGCAGGGGGGTTTTAGACCCCGAGGTCGAAGGAGAAGCCGCCGATGCTGCCACCGGCGTTGCCCTGGACGTTGCCGCCGCCCGCGCCGCCCGGAACCGTGGCGGTGCTGGATGACGATGCCGCGGCCGAACCCACCTTCGCGGGAGCCTTCAGCGTTGCGTTGCCGGTTGAGGGAGCGGCCCAGTTGGAGGCGCTGGCTCCTGCGGGGGGATCTTCGTCCTGGGTGATCCCGGAGTGGTCGCCGCTGCCGCCTGCGGTGCCTCCGCCTCCGCCTCCGCCGCCGTTACCGCCACCGCTGCCGCCGTCGCCGGCCGTGCTTCCGGGGGCCGCGTTTGCGGGTCCGCCGCTGCCGCCGTTACCGCCGCCCCCGACCGATGCGCCGGTGGGCCCGCCGCTGCCGCCGTCGCCGGAGTCGCCGCTGCGGGCTCCGCTGCCGCCGCTGCCGGTGGCACCCGAGGGGCCGGTGTCGCCGGTGGTCATTTCAGCGGTCTGGGTGCATTGGGCGTTGTCGCCGTTGCAGTTGTTCTCCGCGTACGCAACAACCGTAAGAAGGAAGAAGACGGTCACCGCCAAAGCGACCATACCCATGGCCCTCGATGCCTTCATGCCTACCTCCTGGTTGTTGGGTTCAGTTTCGATACTAGCCTACCGGGCTGTGAAGGTCCGCGGCAAGGTGCGCGAAAAAATCTAATCGGCTTCTGCGGCCGCCGGAGTCACCGTCGCAGCCCACTCGGCGGACTTCTGCTCGCAGGTCCCGCCGGCGGCTTCCGCCTCGCCCTTGGGCACGAATGCGGTCCGTTTGGTCGCCTTCATCTGTGTGACCACCGCCTTTCCGTCCTTGACTTCGAAGTCGGTCGGAGTCACCTCCACGGTGTTCGTGGCCTCGAAAGCCTGCGGGATGACCTTGCCGTCCGAGCCCTTGCACGAGTTGCTCACCTCGGGCGGGAACGTCTGGCCGATCTTGTAGACGCCGGCGTCGTAGGTGACGGTGGAGACGACCGCGCCGCCGTCGGGCTCGTCGGGGTTGGTGGCCGAGATCTCCGAGTTGCAGGGCCGGTCCTCGCAGCCGGGTGTGACCTCCCAGATGCGCCGGATCTTGTTCCCGGGCTGGAAGGAGGTCTCCTCCTGGGTGGCGCCGACCAGCCGGACGAGCGTGTAGTTGAATTCCCACCTGCCCTCCCAGACCGCGGTTTCGAGCGAAGCCTCCTCCTCGGGACTGGGGGAGGCCGATGGGGTCGGGTCGGTGTCTGCGGAGCGGGAGCACCCGGCCAGGGCCGCCACCAGGGCGATTACGGCCAGGCGCCGAACTACCTTCGCTGCCACGGGAACCTTTCGACGGGCGGCGGGGGCGGGGGGTTGTCGTCATCGTCGTCATCCGACCGCGCAGGTTCGGGCTTCGCCGGCGTGGCCCAGGTCGGTGGAGCGGAGGTGACGGGCCGGGCCAGCTCCGCGTTCATCTGGCGGACGGTCTCCTCGAGCCTGCCGATGCTGCTGGTGAACCCCAACTTCTTGGCCGCGAATTCGGGCGCCTCCACCACCATGATGCGTCCGCACTTGCGGCAGGTCCTGGCCAGGTCGACGCCGTGTTTGCAGTAATCAGTCATGTGAGGCCACCTTAGATCAGCGGCCCGCGGCAGTTGCGGCAGAGCCCTTTTACGGTCAGGTCTTCGTTACCGCATTTGCGGCACCTGGCCCAGTCAACCTGGGCAACGTAGCCCGGCGGTTCCGAGATTACCCCGAGCGACTGTCCGTGGAAGCGAGCCTGCTCGTACTCTTCGCCCTCTTTGCGCTCGACGAGGTCCCAGACGTAGTTGATGAAGTGCTGGTCCCGGGCGAAATCGGCGACTTTGGTGAGATCGACTTTTACCCAGTACATAAATACAAGGATAAGGGCGGACATAAAATCGGTTGATGGAACCCGACGACCCCCGGCGCGAGTGGCTGAAGTACCGGTCGGGCAACCCTCCCCGGACCACTCCGGACGACCCCCACCGCCAGCTGACGCAGATCGCTCCGATCGAGATGCAGGACGCCCTGGTGGAGCGCGGCCGCCTGCTTTCGGGGACCTACATCGCCCCCAGCCTGATCTCGATGCCCGGATCCCGGGCCTTCGTGCTGGACGACTCGTCCCCCACGCCCGCGTCGGAGGTCTTCATGATCGGCCGGGAGTACGCCCACATCCACCCGTCCTACGACGGCAGCCTTCACATGGTCCTCCCACCGCATCTCGTCCGGCAGGTGGTGGAGCGCGGCTGGGGGGAGCAGCACCCGGTGGCAAAGATGGGTCTGATCCCCATGAACACCCTCATGGTCTACGGCCCCCGGGACGAGGAGGAGCTTGACGTGGTCTTCAAGCTGTTGAAGACCTCCTATGGCTACGCCAGGGGCCAACAGGCGGGGTAGCGGGTCGCCGCTACCATGGAAGCAATGAAAGAACCCAAACCCGCCGCCACCACGGGTGACCCGCAGGTGGACGAGCGGCTGCGGGAGATGGTCTCCGAACTTCCACCCGGCGACGCCCAGCTGGTCTTCGAGATGATGACCTCCGCGCTTGCCCTGGCCGAAGCCCCCATCTCCCGTCTCGACCGCAAGATAGCCAACTCCGCCCTACAGGAGATGCGGCGAGCTTTCGCCGTGTTCGCCCCCTACCGCAACACGAGGAAGGCGACGATCTTCGGCTCCTCCCGCACGGCCAAGGGCCGGCCCGAGTACGCCCTCGCCCGGGACTTCTCCCGAACCATCGCCGACCGGGGCTGGATGATCGTGACCGGCGCCGGGCCGGGAATCATGGAGGCCGGCCACGAGGGCGCCGGCGGCAGCAGGTCTTTCGGCGTGAACATCGTCCTGCCCTTCGAGGCGACGGCCAACCCGTTCATTGCCGGCGACCCCAAGCTCATCAACTTCAAGTATTTCTTCACCCGCAAGCTGATGTTCATCAAGGAGTCCGACGCCTTCGTCCTGATGCCGGGCGGGTTCGGGACGCTCGACGAGGCGTTCGAGCTGCTGACGCTGATCCAGACCGGAAAGTCCGACCTGCACCCCATCGTCATGCTCGACGTGCCCGGCGGGACCTACTGGAAGTCCTTCGACCGCTACCTGCGGGAGGAGCTGCTCGCCGACGGGTACATCGACGAGAGCGACCTCAACCTGTTCACCTACACCGACGACATAGACCAGGCGGTGAACGAGATCGAGAAGTTCTACCGGGTCTACCACTCGCAGCGTTACGTCAACAACCGGCTGATCCTTCGGTTGAATGTGGCACCCACGGAGGCGCAGCTCGCAGCGTTGTCGGAGGAGTTCGGCGACATCCTGGAGGGCCCGGTAGTGGCGGTGGGGCCGTCGTCGGGGGAGATCCGGGACGACGACGTGGTGGACCTGCCGAGGATCGCACTCAACTTCGACCGAATCCACGCCGGGCGGCTGCGCCAGCTGGTCGACCGGCTAAATGAGGCGTCCGTATAGCAACCGGTCGGCGGAGTCGGATAGCATTGCGCCCATGAGGCGCAGACCGGGCGCAATTTTGTCACTGTTACTCCTCGCCTCCCTGGTCCCTGCTACGAGGGTCGATGCGGCTCCTTCGCGCGCCAACCTGCAGAAGGAAGTTGACCAGCTAACCACCCAGATCTCATCGCTCGACGAGGACTACAACCACGCTCGCATCCAGCTGAGCGCCGCCGAGCGGCAGATGCGGGAGCTGGGCATCGCGAAGGAGGACGCCAACCGGGAGCTCGCCGAGCTGCGCAAGACCGCCTCGCAACGCGCCGCCGCCTCCTATCGGATCGGCATGCCGAACATGATCCTCGCCCTGTTCGGCTCCGAGAGCTTCAACGACTTCTCTCGCCGGATGGGCATCAGCAGCCGTGTCGGCGACTGGGAGTCGGGCATCGTCACCGAGCTCGAGATTGCGAACAACCGCTCCCAGGAGAAGGAGGAGCAGCTTCGCAAGGAGCGGGACCGGGCGAAGGCGCTAAGCAACTCCATCGCCAAGAAGCGGTCGGCGCTTCAGGAGCGGGTAAACGAGCACGAGGCGCTGATGGCCCGGGTTGCGGCCGAGGAACGCAACCGTGCTGCAGCCGCTGCCCGCAGCCGCAGCACCAGGCCGCTCACGCCTCTTTTGCGCCAGGACTCGAAGATCCCGGCCCCGCCCCTACCGGGATCGGGCAACGCCCGGGCGGCCCTGGCCGCCGGATATTCCAAGATGGGCACTCCGTACTCGTGGGGCGCCAGCGGCCCCGGCGCCTTCGACTGCTCCGGCTTCACCAGCTACGCCTGGCGGGCGGCCGGTGTGAACCTGCCGCACTCATCCCGGGCGCAGTACGCCGCCACCAAGCGGGTCTCCCGTGAGGACCTGCAGCCCGGGGACCTCGTGTTCTTCGGGAGCCCGATCCACCACGTCGGCATGTATGTCGGCGGGGGCAACATGATCGACGCATCAACCTACGGAAAGCCGGTGGCGGTCAGGTCGATGCTCCGGAGCGGCTACGTAGGGGCCGGCAGGCCGGGCGTTTGACCCCCGGGGAACCCCGGGTCCGCCTGTGAAAGTTGCGATCATCGGGGCCGGAGCAATGGCCGGAGCCCTGGGCATCCACTTTCACCGGTCCGGCAACTCGGTCGCCATCTGCGCCACCAAGTTCGACGGCCACATCATCGACGCGATCCGCAAGGACCGTAAACACCCGACCCTCGGCCACTGGATACCCGAGGCAGTCGACATTCACGACTACCGGCACTGGAGCCGGGGCTTCCGCCGGGCAGACATCGCAGTGCTGGCGGTGCCGTCGGTCGGCGTGCTGAGCAGCGTCACCGTTGCGCTGGAGTACCTCGGCAAGAACGCCATCTGGGCGGTTGCCACCAAGGGGTGGGTCGCCGGGAGCGGCAGGCCGATGTCCGAGTTCATCGAGGAGGTCTCTCCCGGGCACCCGATCGTGATGATGGTGGGCCCGTCCCTGGCTTCGGAGATTGCGGCCGGGACGCCGACGGCTCTGGTCTGCGCAAGCAAGGACGCGGCGGCGGCGGCCACGGTTGCCGGAGCTATTTCGTCGGCCACCCTGCGGGGGTTCGTCACCGACGACGTCGCCGGAGTGGAGGTGGGGGCGGCGGTTAAGAACGTGCTGGCCATCGCCATCGGCATGTGCGACGGGCTGGAGGAGGTCAAGGGTCGCCCGATGACCAACACCAAAGGCGCGCTGTTCTCCCGGGGGCTGATGGAGATGGGCCGCCTGGCGGTGGCTCTGGGGGGGCGGCAGGAAACCGTGTTGGGGCTGTCGGGGGCCGGCGACCTCTACCTCACGGTGGCCGGAGGCCGGAACGGCCGGTTCGGGCGTCTGGTGGGCGCCGGGCTGGACCCGATCAAAGCGTTCGAGCACATGGGGACCACGGTGGAGGGCTTCGACAACACCCGGGAGGCCGTTCTGCTGGCGAAGCGCCACGGCATGCGGCTGCCGGTGGTGGAGATGACCCACTCGGTCCTTTTCGGGGGCGCCGACCCGGAGAAGGCGATCCTGGACCTGGTTTTGAGCCCGATGGAGCCCGAACCGCACTAGTTACCCCACCTTACGCACTAGGCTTAAGAGCCATGGTTTCTGCCGATCGGACGTTCATCAAGATCTGCGGCATCACCCGGCTCAGCGATGCCCGCGCTGCGGTGAGCGCCGGAGCGAACGCGGTCGGCTTCATCTTTGCCCGCAGCCTCCGGCGGGTCTCCGCCAACGAGGCCGCCGCCATCACCTCCCATCTACACCCAGCGGTCAATCGGATCGGGGTTTTCGTCAACGCAACGGTCGACCGGATCGGCGAGGTCGTCGACCGGGCCGGCCTGGACGGGGTCCAGCTCCAGGGCTCCGAATCGCCTGAGTTCGTGGACGAGCTGCGCAAAGCGATGCCCTCCCTCACGGTGTTCAAGGTCATCCGCCCCCTGTCCGCCGACGACGTCGCCCAGGCGGCAGCGTTCCCGGTCGACGCCATCTTCCTGGACCCCCGTGACCCGGCAAACCCCTTCGAGGCGGTGGCGCCGATTCCGCTGGAGTGGCTCGATGGGATCTCCTCGGCCCGGTTCGTGGTCGCCGGCGGGCTGAACCCCCAAAACGTGGGCTCGCTGGTGTCGGGCATGCGGCCGTGGGGGGTGGACGTCTCGGGAGGCGTCGAATCCGGGCCGGGTAAGAAGGACGGCGTGAAGATCCGCTCGTTCATCAGGGCGGTCCGGGAGGCGGAGTCGCTCCGGCAGTGATCTCACCGAAACGGGCGGTCCAGCACTTCGGCCGGCTGACGGTGAACCCAATCGTTCTCGCCCTGATCCGTTCGGGCATCCCGCTTCCGGGCATCGGCCGAAAGACGGTGATGACCCTCTCCACCGTCGGGCGGAAGTCCGGGAAGCCACGGACCACGCCTATGGGCTACGTCCGGATCGACGACGACACTGTGTGGGCGGTCTCCGAGCACGGCGAGCGATCCGACTGGTACCGCAACGCCCGGGCTGCGGGCACCGTGCAGGTCCAGGCCGGCGGCGACCGGCCCCGCCCGGCAACCATCCGGCTGCTCCCCGATGAGGACCCCGGCGCGGTGCTCAAGCGCATGAACCCGATGGTCGCCATCGCCAACCGGGCGCTTTGGGACCGGCCTGCGGTGGTAGAGATCCGGTTTGAGAACGACTAGCTCCGACCTGCAGCTGCTCCTGAAGTCACTGTCGGCCACGCTTGAGAGCGAGGGCCTGAAGGCGGTCGTCCCGTTCCCGGCAAAGACCGGAATCACCGTGCGGCCCGAGCCCCCGCTCCCCGGCACCCTGAGAAGGAGGCTGCAGGCCAAGGGGATCGACGGCCTGTGGACCCACCAGGCGGAGGCGCTCTCCGCCGTCCGGCGGGGTGAGAACGTGGCCGTCTCGACCGGGACCGCCAGCGGTAAGAGCATGTGCTTCAACCTGCCGGCGATCGAGCAGATCCTGGCCGACCGCCGCTCCCGGGCGCTCTACCTCTACCCGACCAAAGCCCTGGCCCAGGACCAGCTGCGGGCCCTGCGGGGCTTCGGGCTCACCGAGGTGCTCCCGGCGACCTACGACGGCGACACCCCGGGCGACGAGCGGGCATCGGTCCGCAAGTTCGCCAACATCGTGCTGACCAACCCGGACATGCTGCACTTCGGCATCCTGCGCTCCCACTCCCGCTGGGCGAACTTCTTCGCCAGCCTCAAGTTAGTGGTGATCGACGAAGGCCACGTCTTCAGGGGGGTCTTCGGGTCCCACGTGGGCTGCATTCTGAGAAGGCTGCGCCGGATCGCTAACTACTACGGCGCCGAGCCGGTGTTCATCCTCACCTCGGCCACCATCCCCAACCCGGGCGGGCTGGCGGAGCGACTGGTCGGCGTGCCGTTCACCGAGGTGACCGAGGACGGCGCCCCTAGGGGAGAGCGGCTGTTCGCCTTCTGGAACCCGCCGTTCGTCGACGAGGCGACCGCCACCCGCAGCTCGGCCAACTGGGAGAGCGCCCGGCTGATGGCCACGTTCGCCAACCGTGAGATCAAGACCATTGCTTTTGCCAAGTCCCGCCGGGCTGCCGAGCTGGTCGCCAAGTACGCAAAGACCATGGCCACCGGCGACACCGGCGACCGGATGACCGCCTACCGGGCCGGGTACCTGGCCGAGGAGCGGCGGGCGATCGAGAAGCGGTTGTTCTCCGGTGAGCTGGTCGGGGTCGCGGCGACCTCGGCTCTGGAGCTCGGCATCGACGTCGGGGGCATGGACGCGGTGGTCATGAACGGCTTTCCGGGGACCGTCGCCCAGGTCTGGCAGCAGGCCGGGCGGGCCGGGAGGTCTACCGATGCCTCGGTCGCCGTCCTGGTCGGCCGGGACGACCCGCTGGACCAGTACTACGTCGCCCACCCGGAGTTCCTGCTGACCAAACCGTTCGAAATGGCGCTGGTCGACACCACCAACCCAAACATCTTGCAGCCCCACCTGGCGTGCGCCGCCTGGGAGAAGCCGATCACCCCGGAGGACGTCACGACCTACTTCGGCGAGGAGGCGCTGCGGCAGGCGGAGGAGATGGAGGCGGCCGGTCAGCTGGCTCTGCGCAAGGCCAAGGGCGTCCAGCGGTACCACTACCGGGGCGACACCGAGCCCGGAGACCTGGATCTCAGGTCGATGGGCTCCACCTACTCGATAGTCGAAGCTCAGACCGGCGCTTTGCTGGGGACCGTCGACGGAGGCAAGGCGTTCTCCCAGATCCACCCCGGGGCGGTCTACCTGCACCAGGGTGACAACTGGGAGGTGCAGGAGCTTGACCGGGCCAACCACGTGGCGCTGGTGGAGCCGTCGAAGGGCCGCTACTTCACGCAGTCCCGGGAGACCTCCGACATCCGGGTGCTGGAGACGCTGCAGCACAAGCGGGTCGGCCGGGCGGAGTTCTACCTCGGCCGGGTCGAGGTGACCAACCGGGTGGTGGCGTTCGCCCGCAAGGACATCGCCTCGGGCGAGACCCTGGCGGTGGTCGACCTGGACCTCCCGGAGACGATCCTGTCGACGGTAGCGGTCTGGTACACGGTCGACGACCTGGTGATCCGCAAGGCCCGGCTGACGGCGGCCGACCTGCCCGGGAGCCTGCACGCCGCCGAGCACGCAGCGATCGGCATGCTGCCGCTGTTTGCTATGGCCGACCGGTGGGACATCGGAGGGGTGAGCACCGCCTTTTCGGCCGACACCGGCATGCCCACGGTCTTCGTCTACGACGGCTACCCCGGCGGAGCCGGCATCGCGGCCCGTGGGTTTGCCGAGGCGGCCGAGCACCAGGCGGCCACCCTGGAGGCGGTGTCCCGGTGCCCGTGCAAGACCGGCTGCCCCTCATGCGTGCAGTCGCCCAAATGCGGCAACGGCAACGAGCCGCTGGACAAGGCGGGAGCTATTCGCCTGCTGGCCACTATTCTTGGTAGCGATGGAAGCAATCGAGGCTGAAGCCCCAACCCCCGAGATCGTCACCCCGCCCAAGCTGAAGGTGATCCGGTTTCTGGCGTTCGCCATGGTGCCGGCCCTGTTCATCGCCTTTATCGCTTTCACCCTGTTCCAGACCGCTCCGCCCGACACCCTGGTGGGGGAGAAGATGCCGGAGTTCTCGCTGGAGCAGCTCGGCTCGGAGGAGCGCCTGACCTCGGCCGACCTCGAAGGCAAGGCCGTGGTGGTGAACTTCTGGGCCTCGTGGTGCGTGCCGTGCGTGAAAGAGGCGCCCGATCTGCAGGAGGCGTACGCCAAGTACTCGGACCAGGACGTGGTGGTGCTGGGCGTGAACGTGCAGGACTCGGAGAAGGACGCGCTTGCCTTTGCCGACAAGTTCGACGTGACCTATCCGATCGTCCGTGACCCCAACCTGACCCTCTACAAGGAGTTCGGCGTGCGGGGCCTGCCCGAGACGTTCTTCATAGACAAAGAGGGCGTGTTCGTGGGAGTCGGGTCCGGCCGCCAGGTTGGCCAGAGTGGGACGACGAAGACGTTGGGAGCTATCGATCCGGCGCTGCTGGAGAGCCAGATCAAGACGATGCTGGAGAAGCCGGCATGAAGTTCACCACCAAGCTAGAACTGGGCGGCAAGACCGCTACCGGATTCGTCGTTCCCCCCGAGGTGGTCGAGGCCCTCGGCAAAGGAAAGAAGCCGCCGGTCAAGGTGACCATCAACGGCTACACCTACCGGAACACGGTGGCGGTTTACGGCGGCGTCTACATGCTCGGGGTGAGCGCGGAGCACCGGGAGGGCGCCGGTGTCGAGGCCGGCGAAGAGATCGAGGTCGAACTTGAGCTCGACACCGAACCCCGGGTGCTCGAGATCCCTGCGGACCTGACGGAAGCGCTGGAGAGGGAGCCCGAGGCCAAGAGCTACTTCGATGGCCTCTCCTACAGCAACAAGCGACGGCACGTGCTGGCGATCGAAGGGGCGAAGGCGGCGGAAACCCGGCAGCGCCGGATCGACAAGTCGGTGGCCATGTTCAAAGAGGGCAAGAACTAGCGGAGGTACACGGCCTCGATCATCTCGGCGGTGGCGTGGTAGAGGGCCCGGACGACCTCGGTCGCATCTGAGAGCGTTCTCGCTGACACCTCGTCGGAATCCTGCAACCTTGCGGCTTTCGGAGGGGTCGGTTCGGGAAGGGCCCGGGACGAGGGCGGGTGATCGCTCCGGTCCTTAACCCGGGTGCCGCCTTCGAAAGCCATGGCGACAAGCTAGCAGCGCCGCGTTAACGCACCCTTGACGGAAGGTTACGCCCAGGTGACCGTTACTTGAACAAATGGCGGAAGCTGCAATCGAATCCAGCGACCGGTTTTGGTTAGTCTGAGGGCGTGAAATCCACTCTCGAACGGGAGATCAAACTCCAGGCCCCTCCCGGGTTCTCGCTACCGCAGTTCCCGGGCACCCAGATTGGGCCGCGCAGGTTCACCTCGACCTACCTCGACACAGAGGACTTTCGCCTGGCCGCCGCCGGCATCACCATGCGGCGGCGCGTGGAGAACCGGAGGGGTTTGTGGCAGCTCAAGCTTCCCCGGGGGAACGCCCGGATGGAGCTGGAGGAGAGGGGAGGGCCGCTCCGCCCGCCTCCCTCGTTTGCAAAGCTGATCGTCGCCCCCCTGATGGGCGAGCCGTTGAAGGTGGTTGCCAAGCTGAGGACCCTGCGCACCGGCACCACGGTCATGGACGGCGACCGGAAGGTCGCCGAGGTGGTTTTCGACTCGGTCCAGGTGCTGCAGGGGATCACGATCGTCAACCGGTTCAGCGAGATCGAAGTAGAGCTGCTCGACGGCAACGAGGACGACCTCAGGCAGCTGGGATCGGCCCTCAAGTCGCTCGGAGCCTTCACGGGCGACGAGCGGCCGAAGCTCTTGCAGGCGCTCGATATCGTGGTCGCCCAGCCCGACTCGGACAAGCGGCCGGTCTCCGAGCTTGCACAGATCCAGGGCATGATCCGGGACCAGTTCCGCAACCTGTTGCGACACGACCCCGGCACCCGCCTGGGCGACGACCCGGAGGATTTGCACCAGCACCGGGTGGGTATCCGAAAACTTCGAAGCCTGCTGGGCTCTGCCCGCATGCTGGAGCCGGAGTGGTCCGCATCGCTGCGGGCCGAGCTGGAGTGGATCGGAGACCTGATGAACCCGGTGAGGGACCTGGATGTAATGGTGCCCTACCTCCGCGCCGACATGCAGCTTCTCGACCCCAGCGAGGCTGCCGTCATGGAGCGGTTCATCGCCAGCCTGGGCGTCGAGCGGGAGGCGGCACGCAAACAGATGCTGGAGGGGCTCGAGAGCGACCGTTACCTGGCGATGCTGAGGACGCTGGAGGCGGCGACCGTCTCCCTGGTGGTGCGTCCGGCAGAAGACGACCTCAAGTCCGGCGCCGCCCGCCAGTTCCGCAAGATGCGCAAGGCGGTGAAGGACCTGACTTCGCCGCCCGAGGACGAAGACCTTCACCGGGTGCGTCGCCTGGCCAAGAAGGCCCGCTACACGGCCGATCTGGTCAAGGACTCTGGCGGCAAGAAGGTAGCCAGGTACCTGGAGGACATCAAGCGGCTCCAGGAGGTGCTCGGCGACTTCCAGGACTCGGTGGTGGCGGAAGAACGGATCAAGGCCTTCCTCCCCGACGCAAACACGTCGCAGGAGTCGTTCGTGCTCGGACGGATGGCGGAGCTCGAGGCAATCAAGAAGCGCCGGGTACGATCGGATTTCCCGCCGGTCTGGAGCAAGGTCAAAAAGAGCGGTAAGAAGGCGTGGTCCTGAAGCGCCTGTTCGGTACGGTTGCCGCGGTACGTGCCGCCGGAGGGGTCATCGCGCGCACCGCGCCTTCCGGGGGGACCGAGGTGCTGATCGTGCATCGTCCCCGCTACGACGACTGGAGCTTCCCTAAAGGCAAGCTGGAGAACGGCGAAAGTGAGCAGCAGTGCGCAATTCGGGAGGTTCAGGAGGAGACCGGGCTGCTCTGCGAGACCGGCCGGGAGCTTCCGGGCACGGCGTACACCGACCGGAAGGGGCGGCCGAAAACCGTTCGGTACTGGAGCATGACGGTGGTGTCGGGCAAGTTCGTGCCGAACTCCGAGGTCGACGAGGCCCGGTGGGTCAATTTTTCCGAGGCGGCGAGGCTGCTCTCCTACGAACACGATCTTTCGATGCTGGAGGAGCTGATGGTGCGTGAGGTTGGGGAAGCCTCGGCTCTGCTGGTCCGCCACGGCACCGCCGGCAACCGCAAGGACTGGGAAGGCGACGACCGGCTGCGGCCGCTCGACGAAAAGGGCCGGCGCCAGGCGGAAGCCCTGGCCGACAGCCTCATCCACTACCCGGTGAAGCACGTCCTCTCTAGCCCCTACCTCCGCTGCACCCAGACGGTGAAGCCGCTCGCCAAGCGGCTCGGGCTGCCGGTGCTCGAGGTCGAGCAGCTCGCCGAAGGGGCAAGCATCGAAGAGGTCGAAGGACTGATCGACGGCCTGGACGGCGGCCTAGCGGTTCTCTGTTCGCACGGCGATGTAGTGGAACAGATCGTCGGCACCGAGGCGCCCAACCGAAAAGGGGGCTTCTGGCTGGTGAAGAAGGTCGACAACGGGGTGGAGCCGATGCGCTACGTCCCCCCGCCAGACCTAGAGGCTTAGTTCTTCTTTTTCTTAGCCTTCTTCTTCTTGCCCCCGTGCGCCGCTTTGGCGCCGAGCATCAACTTCTCCTGGCTTCCGGTCCCCAGGCGGCCGGGCCTGGACTTGCTCTCCCGGAGCCAGTGTCCGTCCGGCTGCAGCTCCCAGCAGAAGACGTCGTCCTTCCAGCCGGTTTCGAAGGCCGTGGATAGCTCTTTGCGCACCGCCTCGTCCTCCACCGGGACGACAACCTCCACCCTCTCGTCGAGGTTGCGGGGCATGAGGTCGGCGCTTCCCATGTAGTACGTCATCCGGTCGCCGGCCTCGAAGCTATATACCCGGCTGTGCTCCAGGAATCGTCCGAGCACGCTGCGCACGGTGATGTTCTCGCTCATCCCCGGCACCCCGGCCCGCAGCGAGCAGATGCCCCGGACCAGGATCCGGATGTCGACGCCGGCCGCGGACGCCCTGTAGAGCTCCTCGATCAGCTCGGGGTCGGTGAGCGCGTTCAGCTTCAGCCGGATGATTGCCGGCTTGCCGTTCTCGGCCGCTTTGGCCACCTGCTTGATCTGCTCCTTGAGGGCGGCCCTAAGCCCGAAAGGAGCCACCAGGATCTTGCGGAAGTGGACCGGCTTGCTGAAGCCGGTCAGGTAATTGAAGAGCTCGGCGACGTCGGCGGCGATGTCCGGGTCGGCGGTGAACAGGCCGAAGTCCTCGTAGATCCGGGCGGTGGCCGAGTGGTAGTTGCCCGTGCCGATGTGGACGTACCGGCGGAGGACGCCCTCCTCCCGCCTGACCACAAGGACGGTTTTGGCGTGGATCTTGAGGTTGGGGAAACCGTGAACCACGTGAACGCCCGCCCGCTCGAGGCGCTTGGACCACTCGATGTTGTGGCCTTCGTCGAAGCGCGCCTTCAGCTCGACCAGGGCCACGCTCTGTTTGCCGGACTCCGCCGCCTCGATCAACGCCGGGACAACCGGGGACTTCTCCGACGTCCGGTACACGGTGGTCTTGAGCGCGATCACATTGGGGTCCCGGGCGGCGCCCATGACGAACGCCTCGACGCTGGTGGTGAAGGAGTCATAGGGAAGGTGAACCAGCAGGTCGCCCCGGCGGATCTGGCCGAAGAAGTCCGATGCAAGGTTGGACTGGAGCCGTGGCTGGGTCAGCGGCACCCAGGGTTCGAACCGCAGGTCCGGGCGGTCGATGTCGGCAAGGTTCGAGAAGTCGGCAAAGTCGAGGATGCCCTCTATCGGGTAGATCTGGTCGGGCCCTACGTCCATGGCGTCCCGCAGCAGGTCCAGCAGCTTGGGAGAAGCGGTGTCGGACACCTCCAGGCGGACCACGTCGCCGAAGCGGCGCCTGCGAAGCTCGTGCTCGATGGCCTCCATCAGGTCGGCGGCCTCGTCGTCCACCTCGAAGTCGGCATCCCGGGTGACCCGGAACATCGTCCGCTCGACTATCTCGACGCCGGGGAACAGGTAGCTGAGGAAATGCCCGATTACCTCCTCATGAGGGATCATCAGGTGCCTGGTGCCGACCGTCACGAAGCGCGGAAGACCCTCGGGGACCTTCACCCGGGCAAAGCGCTCCTCGCCGGTGGCGGGATCCCGAACGAACAGGCCGAGGCTGAGCGACAGGCCGGAAATGTAGGGGAAGGGCTGCCCCGGACCGACGGCGAGCGGGGTGAGCACGGGGTAGAGCTCTTCCTTGAACTTTGTCTCCAGCTCGGCCAGCTCCTCCTCGGTGCAATCCTCCACCCGGCCGATCAGGATGCCGGCCTCGGCGAGCTGGGGTTGCAGCTCGCTTCTCCACAGCTGGGTCTGGGTCTTGAACATCATCAGGGCCCGGTCACGGATCTGGGCCAGGGCTTCGGCGGCGGTCATGCCGTCGGCCGAGGGGAGCGACGCAACGGCGAGGGCCCGGCCCATGAGGCCGGCGACCCGAACCATGAAGAACTCGTCCAGGTTGGCGGAGAAGATGGCGCAGAAGCGGACCCGCTCCAGCAGCGGGACATCGTTGTCGGCTGCGATGGCGAGGACCCGGTCGTTGAAGTCGAGCCAGGAAAGCTCGCGGTTGATCAGACGCTGGACCGGGGGCTCGGGAGCCTCCGGAAACGATGCCGGCACGAAAGTTTCGTCGGTGGTTGTTTCGGCCATTGCGGTTTCAGCCGTCTCTCAAAGGAATAACTCAGCGTAACCCGAATTCTTCCCATTCGGGCTGAGAGATCTTCCCGTAGGACAAATTCAGCAAACTGTTCATATGGCGTCCGGAAAGCGGGGCTCATTGGCCCGATCGCCGATTGGCGGCATAATTCCCAGATGGTCAAACAAGCGATATCGGGAAAGGGCCGCCGCGGCGCCCCGCCGCTGCCCCGCCAAAGGGGCGCCCTCCGGGTCGTCCAGGTCACGCTCCTCCTACTGGCGGCGTTCCTCGGGAACCTGGCCTACCGATCCTGGCTCGGCTACTCGGCCAATGAGCCGAACACCGGCATCGACGAGGTCGTCGGGCTGGCCGTTGTGGCTCTGCTCAGCCTCTACGGCTGCCTGTGGATGGGCCTTCGTACGGTTCGGGGACCGCAGCCGCCCAGCTTCGACTAGGCCGCCAGATGCCCCCGCCCGACTCCATAAAGAGGTCCGGCGGCAAGCTCGTCTCGATCCTGATGCTCGTCGCCTTCATGGCCGCCTGCGGCTCCGATGCTCCGGAATCCAGTCCGGCCCCCGAACGTTCGACCGCCGGGTGGAGGACGCTCAAGAGCGCACCCAACCAGAGGACGGAGGTCGCCGCGGCTGCGGTCGACGGCAAGATCTACGTCATGGGGGGCTTCGTCCCGCCGGGCCGAACCGTCGCCATAGTCGAGGTCTACGACACCGGCGCCGACTCCTGGTCCCGCGGTCCGGATCTGCCGCTGGCGGTCAACCACGGCATGGCGGCGGCGGCCGACGGGGTGATCTACGCCCTGGGCGGCTACGCCGGCGAGTCCGACCTCAGCGCTCCGACCGACCGGGCGTTCGCATTTCGGGAGGACCGGTGGGAAGAACTGCCCCCGATGCCCGAGGTCCGCGCGGCGGCCGGGGCGGCGGCCATAGACGGGAAGGTCTACGTCGCCGGGGGAGTGGGGCCGGTTGGCCTGGCGGACAGCACCCTGGTGTTCGACACCGCAGAAAGGACGTGGTCGGAGGCTCCAGGGGTGCCGACGCCCCGTGAACACCTGGGCGTTGCGACCGACGGGGCGAAGCTGTTCGTGACCGGCGGCAGGCCGCCGAACACCGACCGAATGGAGGCGTTCGACCCGTCGACCGGGGAGTGGGACCGCCTGGACGACATGCCAACCGCCCGGGGCGGCCTGGCTGCGGCCGGCACGTCCGACGGCCTGATCGTCGCCGCCGGCGGCGAGGCCGAGCAGACCTTCCCGGAGGTCGAGGCGTACGACCCGAAGAAGGGGACCTGGGCGCGCCTGGAGGGCCTCCCGACGCCGCGGCACGGGCTCGGCGTCGTCGCCGTCGGCAACACGGTTTACGTCCTGGCCGGCGGCCCGCAGCCGGGATTCGCCTTCTCCGGAGCCAACGAGGCGCTCGACCTCTCCTAGATCCGGCAGGTGCCGGAACTACCCAGATGAAACTGGGCCATTCGGACCCGAAAGACGGGGCCGTTCGGCACCTTTACACGTCCTGATGCCGGCCCGATACTTGAAGGCTCTGACGCACAGGGAAGGATTCGCACTGCATGGCAACTTGGGTCGTTCCGGGTGCCCCGTTGGATGGGGGCGCCGGCTGGCGTATCTGGTACTCGAAGCCCGGCACCGGGAAGGTCCCAACTCCCGAGATCGACGTCCGCCGCGGCGGCGAGGCGGTTGAGTTCACCGCCGGGGAGCTGAAGCAGCTGCCCCTCGCCGAGGGCCTCAAGCGCCGGATGGCGGTGCAGGAGATCCGACTTAAGACGCCGGACCCCATCGCACGCATGTACGAGATCAAGGTGCTGGGCAACACCTACCACTGGAAGACGCTGCCCGGGGGCCTCGACGAGCCCGTGAGCTTCTTCATCTCGTCGTGCTTCTGGCGGGACAACGACAAGGAGGGCGCCTACGGGGCCGGCATGCGCACCCTCACCAAGCTCCACCAGCCGGCGTTCAAGATGCTCATCGGCGACCAGGTCTACCAGGACTGGCCCCCGGCTCCGCTGACCGGCCTGAGCTCGGCCGAGCTGTACGCCCAGCGGTACTGCCTCTACTGGGGCGACCCGGCGTATCAGGAGGTCTTCGGCGCCTCCCCGAACTACTTTTTGTGTGACGACCACGAGTTCTGGAACGACTACCCGGAGCGCCAGGCACAGCTCATGCGCACCTGGAGGAACGGCAAGGAGTACGGCGAGGTCGCCGGCAACCTCTACCAGCTGTTCCAGCACTCGGCCAACGGCGGGGGGAACACCTGGAAGAGCATCAAGATCGGCCCGGTGGGGATCTTTTTCTGCGACACCCGCTCTCAGCGCACGAACATCAAGGATGAGCCGCACAACTTCATCCCCAAGGAACAGTGGGTCGACCTGGAGGCGTGGTTCAACTCCCTCGAGGGCCCCGGTCTGCTGGTGCTCGGGCAGCCGCTGTTCCAGAAGGACGGCGACATGAAGGACCACTCGCTGTCCAACTTCAAGGACGACTACGGCCGGTTGTGCGACCAGATCGTACGCACCGTCAAGGGCGAGGGCCGGACCCCTCACGACATCATGATCCTGACCGGCGACATCCACCGCGGGAGGTTCTCCGCCGCCACCTTCCCCGGCATCGGGGAGGGCAAGGTCTACGAGTTCGTTGCGTCCCCGGCCTCCCGGATCGGCCCCTACATCAAGACGCCCAACCCCGAGCCCCCGCCGGCCCGGCTGTTCCCGATAGTCAACGGCAGGGAGGCGCCCTGGGAGGTCGACGAGGACGACGGGCCGTGGACGCCGATGATCGACAACAACGTCGGCGTGGTGAAGATGTCGACGGGCACCAACGGCCGGGTCCGATTCGAGCTTTCCATCTGGAGGCACCGGCCCTACGACGACCGCAACTTCTGGGAGCGGACCCTCCGGCGAGACCAGCCGCAGGGAGAGATCAAGCCGCTTTACACAAAGGAGATCGAGCTGAGATGAGGTATCCCACCCTATGACGATCATGAGGCACTCCGGGACCGATGCCGCCAACGAGAGCATCGTCAACTTGACCGACGATTACGCCGGCACCGAC
>DASTUJ010000069.1 GCA_035759705.1 Actinomycetota bacterium
TGGCGCTGGCCAACAACAGCCAGTACGGGCTGCAGGCGGCGATCTTCACGTCGGACATATCGAAGGCGATGCGGGCGGCGAAGGCGCTCGACTACGGGGCGGTGGTGGTCAACGAGGTCCCGACCTGGCGGGCCGACCAGATGCCGTACGGCGGGGTGAAGGACTCGGGCAACACCAGGGAGGGCCCGGCGTACGTAGTCAGGGAGATGACCGAGCCCCGGCTGATCGTGCTACCCGGCTAGCCCGAAACGTTCGGGTAAACCGAACACGAAGGCGCCGCGGGCATCTTCAAAAGAAAGGAGAATCGCATGCCTGGCCAGGTGGAGGGACAAAAGGTCGCCGCGACGGTTTACAACCCCGGCCCGCAAACTTACGAGGCAAGTCTGGTGCCCCGCATATTCGGGCCCTGGGCCGAGCGGCTGGTGGACGCAGCCGGCCTGGTCGCCGGGGAGCGGGTGCTGGACGTGGCGTGCGGAACCGGGATTGTCGCCCGTACGGCGGCCGGCCGGGTGGGCCCCGGCGGCACTGTGGTCGGCGTGGACGTCAACCCGGCGATGCTGGAGCTGGCGCGAAAGCTCGGCGGCGGATCGATCGAGTTCTTGGAGAGCAACGCCCAGACCCTCCCCTTCGACGACTCGTCGTTCGATGTGGCCTTCTGCCAGCAGGGCCTGCAGTTCTTCGAAGACCGGCCGGCGGCGGTGGGGGAGATCTACCGGGTCACGACTCCCCGGGGAAGAGCGGTGTGCGCAGTCTGGCGGGGGCAGGATCATCACCCGGCCATGGCCATCGTGGACCGGGTGATGGCCCCATATCTGCCGCCGGAGACGCTGGAGGGATCGGATGCACCCTTCTGGTTGGGCGACATCAACGAGGTGCGAAGCCTGTTCCAGGGGGCCGGGTTCTCATCTGTCCACATCCGCACCCACATCAACGAGGTCAGATTCCCCTCTGCGAAGGAGATGTTAAACGGGTTGACCGGAGCGCATGCGCCTCTCGCCGGAGCGATCGCTGCGTTGGACGACCAGGTGCGGGAGGCGATGTACCGGGACGTTGCAGAAGCGTTCGCCGGCGACACCGACGACGACGGCGTGATGTTCCCGATGAGCGGCGCCCTGGTGGTGGCGAAGAAGCAGCCCTGACGGGCGCTGCATTCGGCCTTGGCGGCAGTCCCGGCGGGTGCTATTACACGGTGGTGAACACTGCCGAGTCCCGAAGGCCCGATCTCCTCACTCTGGGGGGCTTCGGCGCTGTGGTCCTGCTGGCCGGCAGCAACCTGGTGGTCGTCCGCTTTTCCAACCGGGTCCTGCCCCCGTTCTTCGGGGCGGGGATTCGGTTCCTGGCGGCGTCGGGCCTGTTGTTCGTGTGGGTCGTCTTCCGGAAGCTGCCGCTTCCCACCCGGCGGGAGCTTCCGGGGACACTGCTGTTCGGCCTGCTCGGGTTCGCCGGCTTCTTCGCCTTCGGGTACTGGGCTCTGGTCTACCTGCCGGCCGGTATCGCCGGCACGCTGGCCGCTTCGGTGCCCTTGCTGACGCTGTTCTTCGCCGCGGCGCAGGGCCTGGAGAGAATCACCCTCCGGGGCCTGGCCGGCGGCGCAATCGCTATGGCCGGCATCGCCGTCATGCTGGGCGCCCCCTCGGCGGCCGGGGTGGCGATCGGGCCGGCGCTGTCCATCCTGGCGGCGGCCGCCTGCGACGCCGAGGCCAATGTTGTCGTCAAAAAGCTCCCGCTCGGGCACCCGGTGTCGACAAACGCGGTCGGGATGGTTGCCGGATCGTTCATCCTGCTGGCCCTTTCGGCAATCGTCGGGGAGAGCTGGTCGCTGCCTGCCGACGCCTCCACGTGGTGGGCGCTGGCCTACCTGGTGACGTTCGGCTCGGTGGCACTGTTCGTCCTCTTCTTATGGACGATCGAGCGGTGGACCGCTTCGGGGATGTCGTTCATGTTCGTGCTGATGCCGGTCGTGGCCACCGTCCTGGGAATCTTCCTTTTGGATGAGCCGGTCACCGCATCGGCAGCAGCCGGCGGGTTGTTGGTCCTGTTGGGGGTCTTCGTCGGCGCGCTGAGCGGCGGCGCCGGAGCGGACCATCAAGCACCCCGGCGTGCCCGGGGCTAACGAATGGATACGGCCCCGGTCTAGGTCTATCGTTAATCGACAACCGAGGGGGCGCGGCCTGGATCCGGAAAAGGTGAAGTTCCTGTTCGGCAGTGTCCCGGCCGGGATCGATGTCGACGATCGGTCTGAGCGGGAGGCACTGCTGGCGCCTGCCGGTGAGGAGGACCCGACCGAGCGGGTGCTGGGGCAGGTGCGCGCCATCGTTGCCAACCAGATCGCCGACGACGATCCGCCGGAGACCTGGCTGACCGCCCAGCGACTCCTGGCCCTGGGGCAGAGCCGGGAGAAGGTGCTGCGCCAGATCGCGATGGTGATGTCCGCCCAGCTTGCAGCAGCCGCCGGCCCCGAAACGCGGCCCTATGACGCGGACGAGTACCTGAGGGCCCTCGCCGAGCTGCCGCTGCCGCAGGCGGAGGAGATTCGGAATGCTTTCGTCGCCCTGGCCCGCGCCCACCAGCCGGTCGACTCCGACGCGCTCGACCGCCTGGTGGCCGAGAAGTTCGATTGCCGGCCGGACGGCCCGATCATGGGGAGGCTTCTCGACGTGGTCTCCGATCAACTTGTGACGGACGGCACGCTGGAGTTTCTGGTCGACGACCGGGTGGTGCACCTGCCCGACCTGACGTCGAACATGGTCCTGACGCACCGCCTTATCGCCGAGGAGGTCGAGACCGGGTCGATTGATGGCGCCGTCGACCTGGCGCCGTTTGCCCGGCACTCCGAGTTGCGGCTGGAGGAGGGCGAGATCCTGGCATTCGGCCGGCGCTGGGGCCTGCCCGCGGGCGGGCTCACAGATCTGACCGAGGGCCGCGTGATTGCGGTGACGGTCTCCGAGGACGGCCTTGTGAAGATAAGCCCCCTCGACGCCCCTCCCGCCGGAGACCCGGCTCTGGTGGAGCGGTTCCGCCGGGCGTACGACCTGTTGGTGGAGGAGCCGGAGGTCCCCGCTCTGGCCGAAGAGATCGTCTACGAGCTGCTGGCCGATGATCGGACGCTGTTCGACCGCCCGCAGCCGCCGCTGGCCGACCTCTGCCGGGAGGCCGGACTGGAGGTTCGCGGCTCGATGGTTGCACACGAAGATCGGCTCTGGGAAAACCAGCGTGAGATCCAGCTCTGGTACCGGGCCTGGGACGAGTTCGAAGACGACAAAGAGAGCTCCGACGCCGCGCTGTTCGTTCTGGCGCTCGCGCGCCAGGCCGGCCCGGGGTGGGCCGACCTGAAGCGGGCTCTGAACAGCTTGGCCGACGAGCAGATCGCCGGATTCGTCGTCGATGAGCTCTTTTTCGGCGAAATGCTGGATGAGGACCAGGTGGCTTCGGTGCAGGAATTCGCCTCGGCTCTCATCAGGGCGGCCGGGGAGGGCATGCCCAAAGTCGTCGCCCACTGGTTTGCAGCGCTGATCGCCGAAAGGGCCGAAGAACCGCTGGTGGCCGACGCCCATCTGCAGGTTGCTCTGACCGCGAGAAGGGACTGGCCGCCGGTCCTCGAGAGGGCCGCCTGGTACGCCTCGGACCGGGGCGACGCCGCCGGCGCCCTCGGCCTGCTGCGCCGGATGCCGGACCCGCCCCATCACGCCCTGGCAACGTTGGGTGAGTTCGAAGGCTCCGCCCAGCCCGATATCGGGCGCAACGAGCCGTGCTGGTGCGGGTCGGGACGCAAGTTCAAAAACTGCCACCTCAGCCAGCCCCAGGGCTACCCGCTGCCCGAGCGGGTGGGGTGGTTGTACTTCAAGGCGGTCTGGTACCTGGAGCACCAGGGGCAGGATGCGCTGGACGAGGTGCTGTATCTTGCCGAGGTCCGAGCGGGCGATCGCGAGGACACTGCGAGCGTAACCAAGGCTTTGGAGGATCCGCTGTTGATGGACCTGGTTCTTACCGAGCGGGCCTGGTTCGAGGACTTCGTCGACGCCCGGGGCATCCTGCTTCCCGAGGACGAGCTGCTGCTCGCCCAAAGCTGGACCCTGGTCGACCGAACCGTCTACGAAGTGGAGAAGGTCCGGCCCCGAATCGGGTTGACGGTTCGGGACCTGGCCACCGGTGAGAAGCTCGACGTGCGGGAGAGGACATTCAGCGCCAAGGCGCAGAAGGGGTGGATGATCTGCGCCCGGGCGGTTCCCGACGGCGAGACCAACCAGTTCGTCGGCGGCATCTTTTCGGTGCAGCCGGGCACCGAGGAGCAGGTGCTGGACATGTGCATGGACGGCGATGGCGAAGCGCTGGCCGCCTGGGTGGGCGCCCTGGAACGCCCGCCCCGTGTGATCACCCCGGAGGGGGAGGTGAGCACCTCAGTCACCGGGCACGCTCACGTTCTGGGTGAACCGGCTAATCCGGGAACCAAAGAGTAGCAAGCGCAGACGGCCGCGGCGCCGAGGTTCAAAAACATGCCAGATTTTCGTTAGGTTCGACCCTCGCACGGCCTCCCACCGGTGACCGATTGTCATCGAGAAGGGAGACCCACCATGCCAACCCAGTCTTCGTATCGCCTCCGAGCACGGCTGACCCTGGCGGTAGCCGTCTCCGTAGTTGCCGGCCTGATCGCCCAACCGGCCGCTGCAGCCGACACATCCAGGGCCACGCGTACGCAGGTATCGACCAAAACGACGACGCAGGAAACCCCCCGGATCGACGGTTACCGCGCCCGGATGCCTCGCGGCAGCACCGGGGAGCCCAAGCTCTTCGACAACGGGCGCCCGACGAACCTGTCCTTCGCCGCCCAGGCGCCGTCCGGCAACGTGGCCGGACCGACGTCGGTTGCCGGCTCGACCGGGACCCAGACGTCCTCGGGCGGGTTGAGCCCGGCGGACGACCTGGCCTGGAGCCTGGAATGCGACTCCGATGAGTCGACCGCCAAGCCGTACTGCCAGGAGCCGACCGGCTACTACTGGGTACACGGTGACATAGAGCACCGGCGCCTGGAGTGGGTCGTCGACCCCGCCAACAGCGCCAACCCCCAGGCGCCGCAGTACGAGTACACCGACGGCGACGAGAACATGGGGCTGGTCCCGGCTCGTGAGGTCCTGGTGCGGGTGGCCGACGGCTGCGGCCTGCACGCCGACGGCTACACCGACGAGGCGGGGCACTACTCGATCATGTTCCCCAGCTGGTGCGGGGAGAAGGACGCCACGGTCACCCTCTACTCGATCAGCGCCCCCGGCGCCGGCAAGCAGGTGGCCCTGGGTCTGCACACCGGCAGCCCGGTCCCCACGCTGCTGGGCCACCTGGACGACGACCCCGCCGACTACACCGTGATCTCCGGGGAGATCGGCATTTTCAACCCCGAGGCCGACGCCAGGTGCCCGGGGGCCGAGTTCTGCATCGGCGGCCACCAGATCGACCGCACCTTCGAGTCCTACGAAGAGGGCCGCCTGTTCGAGCAGGGCAAGTTCTCCCGGGACGGGGAGGTCGCCCGTGCGCTCACCATCATGGAGACCACCATGACGGGGCTGGACTACTACCGGCAGCTCGTCGCCGACGACCGCCTCCCGCAGATCAACCTGGTCCTCACCGACCAGTCGCTGGAGGGGACCGACAACACGGCGATGTACTCCAAGAACCGGTCGAACATGATCTACATCGCCCCCTGGCTCGAGTGGTCGCCGTTTGCGGTGCTGCACGAGACCGGCCACTACTTCGACGGCGGCGTCCTGGTGCAGGGCGGCCTGGACAACTACGGCCGGTGGGGTGAGCCGATGGCGAACCTGCGGGCCGGGATGATTCTGGGCACCTCGTGGAAGATCCCGTCGAACAACGGCTGGGCCGAGAACATGGACGTCCAGGGCAACTGGAACGCCGGCGAAGGCGAAGTCCAGCTGCCCGACCTGCCGGCCAGTGACCACGTTGGCGGCCCGGGCCAGGGCTGGACCTGGCGCATCCTCTGGGACCTGCACGACGGGGTCGGGCCGGAGCCCATGGACTTCGGCTACGGGGACTTCGACCAGTGGGACGGCGGCGGCGCCTCGGCCGACCCTCTCTCCCACGCCATCAACGGAGTGGTTATGGAGTACCTGCCCCAGTGGGACGGCACGGTGCACCCGGACTACGTGGACCGGGGCCAGCCGGGCCCGGACCTGGTGGACATGCTGGACGGCCTGGCCTGCCTCTACGGCATGGACCACCTGCAGCTGGGGACCCTGCTGAACGACGTCATGGGCTACCCCTACGACTTCGCCCACTGCTCGGAGACGGACGACCTGTCGCCCTGACGCAACCTTCTGCGCTTGCCGGCTTCCGGGCCGACTCATCCGAGTCGCCCCGGAGCCGGGGAGCCGATGGCTCGTTCCGATAGTGGGTCCCGATGACCTCTGATTGGCTTAGGCAACCACCCCGGGTGCCGTCCCCGAGGCTTACGGCAGCGTTCCGGCCGACCCCGGGAGGCGGCAGTCAGGGGTCTCCGGGGCCGCCCGTAGTTAGCAGCGCCCCGATCATCGAGTCCGCCAGGTACCCCCGGTACTCCTCGCCGGTCCAGCCGCGCTCGAGTACCAGAAGCTCGTAGACCTCGGTGGAGTTGATCGTCCACAGCAGGTCGCGAGCCTTCTCCGCCGTCAGCCCGGGCCGCAACAGCCCTTCGGCGTCCAGCGCCCGGGCGAGCGACTCCAGGCCAGCAAGCTGGTCGTCCCGCCAGCCCCTCAGCAGCACGGCAATCTCGGCCTCCGAGGCCGCCGCGGACCGCGCCAGCAGGTAGACCGGAGCCGCCCGGGGCATCGACTCGGACATGTGCTCGGCGAAGATCTCCAGCCTGACCCGGGGGTCGGGCTCAGCCCGCATGCGGTCGGCGAAGTTGCGCTCGATCATCGGGGCCGGCTCGTCGTCGCCGGCAACCGAAAAGTCGAACACCGCCTTCAACAGCCCGGGCTTGTTGCGGAACGCCTTGTAGATCGTCTCGACCGACACCTCGACCTCTGCCGCAACCGCGGCCAGGGTGGTGGCGGCATAGCCGGATTCCAGAAAGCGCCGCCGGGCGACCGCAAGAATGCGCCGCCGCTGCGCGGACGCCTGCTCCTGCCGCCGGGTGGAGTTGTAACGCCGGCGCTCCGGCTCTTGACTTTGCGACATTTCCAATACATACTCCTGTATTGAATACTGGTGGTTGTAATGACTATAGCGAGGAGGCAGGCGATGTATGCGTTTTCCTACGAAGCTCCCGGCAACGAAGCAATCTACAACCGGGTCAAGGCGATGTTGGGGGCCGAGCCCGAGGGGCTCGTGCTTCACATGGTCGACAAGACGCCGGGCGGCCTGAGGCACCTGGGCGTGTGGCAGTCGAAAGGCGCCTGGGAGAACTACCGCGACAAAACGGTGCGCCCGGTGCTCAACAAGCTGCTGGCCGAGATGGGCATTCCGGAGCCGCCGTTGCCGGCCGAGGAGACGCTGGAGCTTGTCGACATCTACAGCCGCCAGACGAGCTGAGGTTTTACGCGGAGTGATCGCCACTGCCGCCATCGCCGTATCGTCCGGCGGCCGGCCGTGGCGGTCGTTCCGGCCCTGTCGTGCTTGGAGCGGACCATCGTGCTCAATTCACCCT
>DASTUJ010000070.1 GCA_035759705.1 Actinomycetota bacterium
TCCATCGCCTCCCTGGGAGGCTACCTGGCGGACCCCAGCAAGCTGGCGCTGGGCGTGGAGCTGAAGGTCAACCACCTGAAGCCTGCGTCGAGCGGCTGGGTAACGGGCACCGGCAAGCCCCTGCACTCCGGGTCGACGCTGGCGGTGTGGGCGGTTGAGATCACCGACGAGGAGGGTCGCATGACCGCCTTCGGCACCTGTACGGTGGCCCTGCGGGAGCGGCGGGACTGAGTATGGATCCCGATGCCCACGCCGGCCCACGCAGAGGTGTTGGGCGGACTGATTGACCCGGTATCAACACAACTACGAGCCAACCTCATCCCGGACGCGTCACTGGCGGCCTTGGCCATCGAACACGGACTCGCGCTCTATTCAAGCGATACGGATTTTGCCCGCTTCGATGAGATTCGGTGGATCAACCCTCTCAGGTGAATCAACACTCCTGCGCCGCAGGTTCTAAGGTGGTCGCATGAAGATCTCCGACCACCGCGCAGCGGGGCCCAACGAGCCGGCGTTTCCCGGCGAGCCGGTCGAGATGAGCCTCATGGAGCACCTCGAGGAGCTCCGGGGCCGCCTCTTCAAGATCGTCCTGGCCTACGCGATCTGCTGCGTGATCGCCTGGTACCTCTACTCGGTCATCCTCGACATGCTGATCGAGCCGCTGACCAAACTCCCGATCGCCGATCAGATCCTTCGTGAGGGCCAGCTGATCTACACCGCCCCGACCGAGGCCTTTCTGATCCGCCTGAAGGTCACGGCGTTCACTGCGATGATCTTCGCCCTCCCGGTGATCCTGTGGCAGCTCTGGCGGTTCGTCACCCCGGGCCTGCATGCCCACGAGAAGAAGTACGCCCTTCCCTTCGTTTTTGTATCGCTCATACTGTTCGCCCTCGGTGTAACCGTCGCGTTCGTGTCGCTGCCCAAGGCGCTGGAGGTTCTGGCCGGTTTCGCCGGGACCGAGCTGGTGCTGCTCCCCCGGGCCGCCGACTACCTGTCTTTCGTCCTGATCCTCATCGCCGCCTTCGGCTTCTCGTTCGAGTTCCCCATCATCCTGCTCGGCCTGACGCTGGTCGGCGTGCTGAGCAGCGCCAAGTTGCGGAAGGCCCGCCGGATGGCGTGGGTAGTGATCCTGGTGCTGGCCGCCGTCATCACCCCCACCCAGGACCCGATCACCCTGATGATCATGGCGGTCCCGCTCGGGCTGCTCTACGAGGGGACCGTTATCACCGCCAGGCTGATGAAGCGTTGAGCCGAATGCGGGATACTTTGAGTAATCGATTGAAAAGGAGCAGATGATGCCGAACCTCGGAGGCGGAGAACTACTGATAGTCGCCGCAGTGGTGATGCTGCTGTTCGGCGCCAAGAAGCTTCCCGAATTTGCCCGTTCCCTCGGCAAGGCCAAGGGCGAGTTCAAGAAGGGCCTGGACGACGAAGAGTCGACGCCCGTTGTGACCAAGGCAAAAGAAGCCGACCCCAAGGCATAAATACCTCGCTTCGCCCTCCTGCCACGCCGGTTCGAGCTGGTTAACCCCGGGTAAAGTTCGCGGAACCTGCGGCGCCATCGGCGTAACAGATACAATCCGGCCAATTGGTCCGATTGGTCCGGAGATACAAAGGGGGTTCGAATGAGGAAAGTGCGTGGCACAAGGCTGGTGTCCCTTCTTGTCCTGATGATGCTGGTATTCGCAGCATGTGGAGGAGGGGACGACGGGGGCGATGACGGCGGCAGCGCCACCGAAGCTTCCGGCGATTGCGATCCTGGAACCCTGGAGCCCGCTGAGGCTCCCGCAGAAGCCAGAGTGATGAGCCTCGCCCAGGCGAAGCCGACCGTTACCATCGGCACCTTCGGCGACCGGACCGGCGACAACTCCAACATCATCATTCCCAGCCACAACGGTATGGAGCTGGCCATCAAGCAGGCCAACGAGGCGGGCGACCTGCCCGTGACCCTGGCCTTCAAGCCGCTCGACAACCGCAACGGGGCCGCGGACACCGCGCCGGCCATCGCCCAGCAGTTCATCGGCGACCCGTCGGTAGTTGCGGTCCTGGGTGGAGGCTTCTCCGGAGAGACAGCAGCCACCGGACAGCTGTTCACCGACGCCAACCTGCTCTTCTTCTCCGCATCGGCAACCCGCTCCGACCTGACCGAGCTCGGCTTCGACACCTTCTTCCGTGGCCTGGCCAACGACAACGATCAGGGGACCGCGATCATCGAGGTGTTCGAGCACCTTGGCTGTTCCGAGATCGCTGTGGTGGACGACAAGACCCCCTACGGCGAGGGCCTGGGTAACGTTGCGGTTGAAGAGGCTGAAGCCGCAGACATGGAGGTCGTCCTCGAGGAGAGCATCGAGCCCACCACCGACTACACCGCGCTGGTCGACTCCGTGGTCGCCGAAGGGCCCGACGCCCTGTTCTACGCCGGCTACGCCGCACAGTTCCAGTTGGTGGCCAAGCAGCTGCGCGAGAAGGGCTACGAGGGCATCATCGCTTCCGGCGACGGCAGCAAGGAAGAGCCCATCGGCGAGAAGATCGGCCAGGAAGAGGCCGAGAACGTCCTGCTGACCTGCCCCTGCCCGGACATCAACCTGTCCGAGGAAGAGGACGCCCAGGCATTCGTAGAGGCCTTTGAGGCGGAGTACAACGAGCGCCCGGGCATCTACGCCGCTGAGGGCTACGACGTTGCCAACGCCACCATCGACGCCATCAAGAAGTGCGGCGAAGACGGGGGCGCAGCCGGGGTGACCCGGGAGTGCGTGGTCGAGAAGGTAGGCGAGTCCGACTACGAGGGCCTGACCAAGACGATGACGTTCGACGACAACGGCCAGGTGGAAACCGGCGCCGTCTCGCTGTTCATCATCAAGGACGCAGTGGTCCGTGAGGTCGGCAAGGTAGACGACCTCTAGGCCGAAATAACACCCGAGCCAACACCATGCTCGATTGCTTGAGAGGAGGGCCCACGGGCCCTCCTCTCGTGCGACTTCCAGGGCAGCCCCATTCCTGACTGCCTGAGCTCAGACCTTCCCTTCCGGCTGGCCGGAGGGCTGTCCACCGGTGCGGTCTACGCCATGATCGCCCTCGGGTACACGCTGGTGTACGGGGTTCTGCAGCTGATCAACTTTGCCCACAGCGAGGTCTTCATGCTGGGCAGCCTCGCCTCATTTTTGACCGTCACCGCCCTCCTCCCGGACGGCGGCGCGACCACCCAGACGCAGGGCATCCTGATCCTGGCGCTCGCGGCCATCCCGGCGATCGTTATCGGCGGCCTGACCGCGGTGGCGCTGGAACGGGTCGCCTACCGGCCTCTCAGACGGCGAAACGCGCCCCGACTTGCCTACCTGATCAGTGCGATCGGGGCGTCACTGTTTCTATCCAACGCCGTCCGCATCTGGCGCGGCCCGAACTTCGAGACCCTGCCCCGCACCATCCGGGCCCGGATCGTTCTCGACCTGGGCGACACGTTTTTCACCGGCATCCTGCCCGAGTCCGTGCAGCGGGTGAAGATCCAGAACCGCGACATCATCGTGTTCGTCATCGCCATGCTGACGATGGTTGCGGTCGACCAGTTCATCAACCGCTCCAGGACCGGCCGGGCCATCCGCGCGGTGGCCCAGGACTCGGAGACCGCCGGACTCATGGGCGTGAACATCAACCGGGTGATCACCGTCACCTTCCTCATCGGAGGCCTCCTGGCCGGCGCCGCCGGGCTGCTGTTCTCCTGGTCGTTCGGGGTGACCCGCTTCCAGATCGGCTTCCTCCCCGGCATCAAGGCGTTCACCGCCGCCGTGCTGGGTGGGATCGGGAACATCCGGGGGGCGTTGATGGGCGGGCTGCTTCTCGGCGTCTTCGAGAACGTCGCAGCCGGGTGCTTCGGGGTCCAGTGGCGCGACGTGGTGGCCTTTTTGATCCTGGTCCTGGTGCTGCTGTTCCGTCCCACCGGTCTGATGGGCGACAAGGAAACCCGGTGAACAATTCAGAGGCTGTCCTGGCCCGGCCGAAGAACGGCAACGGCAAGAACGGCGACGCCCGGCGCCGGTTGGTCGTCAACGGCGTCGTGGTGCTGCTGGCCCTGTTCGCAGTTGCCATCCCCCAGTTCGTCTCGCTTGCCGCCCAGGAGATCCTGGTTTTGATCGCCACCTTCGCCCTGCTGGCGCTCGGCCTGAACGTCGTCGTGGGCTTCGCCGGCCTGCTTGACTTGGGCTACATCGCTTTCTACGCCACCGGCGCCTACGCATGGGGAATCCTCTCCGGCGCCGGGCCGATCAAGATGCCGTTCACCGGGTCCGACTTCTGGGCGGAGTGGGGCTTTTGGATCATCCTGCTGGTGGTCCTGGCCATCAACATG